>CAMWOX010000030.1 GCA_947175975.1 uncultured Ruminococcus sp. | reverse complement strand
GCTATAAGGGTTAGTAACAGAAAATCAGAAAATATTACAAGAAAAGATAGCATTTTCAACTGGCAGAATCACTAAAATTTTGAAAAAAATTTATTTAAAATTTGTTCGTTATTTTTGTAACAAATCAGATTCCAGATGCTACTAATTTTTAAAAGCTTGTCTGATTGACCTATTGACAAGTGTGGAAAAATAAGTTATAATAAAAATAGCATAAGAGTATTAAAACTTAAAACAATGGATCGGAAAATAAAGTAATCTGATAAGTGTATTGGGAGGCAAGTTAATATTATGAGTTTTCGTATTGCAGGCACTGGCATGTATGTTCCGCCGAGAGCTGTCACAAATGATGATCTGTCACAAATTGTAGAGACTTCCGACGAATGGATTTCCAAAAGAGTTGGTGTCAGGGAACGCCGGATTTCTGAGAATGAGTATACATCCGAAATGGCACTGAAAGCAGCAGAGAAAGCACTGGAAGATAGCAATATCAAAGCGGAAGAACTGGATGCTATTTTTGCGGCAACTGTCAGTGGTGAAACTTCTTCGCCGTCTATGTCTTGTATGATCCAGCATGGATTGGGTGCAACCTGCCTGGCGATGGATGTCAGTGCGGCATGTTCAGCATTTTTATTTTTATTGGAAACCGCCGCCGCATTTTTTGCATTACATAAAGAGTACAAAAAAATCTTGGTTGTTGGTGCAGAACGCATGAGTGGTGTTCTGGATTTTACAGACAGAAGCACTTGTGTAATCTTCGGTGACGGTGCAGGTGCAGCAGTCTTAGAACGTGGAGAGAATTATCTCGATTCCGTAATTACTGTCAAGGGCGGTGATGATGTGATCAAGATTCCCCACGGCGATGGAAACTGTCCGTATTTCACCAGAGAGCAGGATACACCTTATGTACATATGCAAGGACAGGAGACGTTCAAATATGCTGTAACAGCGATTTCGCAGGATATTACAGCATTACTGGAGCGCAATCATCTGAAGATAGAAGATATTGCATGGATCGTACCACACCAGGCGAATAAGCGCATTATTGACTTTGCGGCAAAGCGTCTGGGCATCGAGAAAGACAAATTTTTCTGTAATATCGAAAAATACGGCAATACTTCAAGCGCATCTGTACCGATTGCACTGGATGAACTTGCAAAAAGCGGCAAATTACAGCGTGGAGACAAGATTATTCTCTGTGCATTCGGCGGCGGTCTTGCCAATGCTGCCTGCCTGATAGAATGGTGATGACCAGAGATAATTTATTTCTGGTTCACATAAATTTATATTTTATTTTTATACAAAGGAGAAAAAACCAATGGTACAGGAAAAAATTATTGCATTGCTCGCAGAAGCAACCGACACAGACGCAGCAGAGATCACAGCAGAGACAGCATTCGCTGATCTGGGCATTGATTCTCTGGATCTGACAGAAATGGCTATGCAGCTGGAGGAAGAATTTAGCATCACACTGGAGATGTCTCCTGAGCTGAACACAGTCGGCAAACTGACAGAAGCTGTTGAAAAGCTGGTAGCTGAGGCATAAGTCATGATGCAGACACCAATTTGTGAACTGCTGGGCATTACATGCCCTGTGTTCCAAGGCGGTATGGCGTGGATTGCTGACGGCAGATTAGCCGCAGCAGTCTCCAACGCCGGCGGTCTTGGAATTATTTCAGCTATGAACGCAGATGCTGCGTATGTCAGAGAACAGATTCAGATCGCCAGAAGCCTGACAGACAAGCCTTTTGGCGTGAATATTATGCTTATGAGTCCCTTTGCCGAGGAATGCGCACAAGTTTGTGCAGCGGAAAAGCCTGCTGTTGTGACAACAGGTGCAGGCAGTGCGGCAAAATATATTCCCTTATGGAAAGAGGCAGGAATTAAAGTCATCCCTGTGATTGCATCTGCAAGTATGGCAAAACAGGCTGAAAAAGCCGGTGCAGACGCTGTGATCGCAGAGGGACAGGAGTCTGGCGGTCATATCGGTGAATTGACAACAATGGCACTTGTACCGCAGGTTGTGGATGCTGTGAACATTCCAGTACTGGCGGCAGGCGGTATTGGTGATGGCAGAGGAATTGCTGCTGCCATGATGCTCGGTGCTGTTGGTGTTCAGATGGGAACGAGATTTTTAGTTGCGAAAGAATGCGGTGTCCATCATAATTACAAAGATATGGTTCTGAAAGCAAAAGATATTTCCACGCAGGTGACAGGCAGACGTTTTGGCGGGAATACCTGCCGAGGGATCAAGAATAATTTTACCAGAAATTTTACAAAGATTGAATTTGCACCGGAGACAACGCCGGATCGCATTGCAGATCTGGGAGCAGGGTCTCTCCGGAAAGCCGCTGTGGATGGTGATGTCAAAGAAGGCAGTGTTCTTGCGGGACAGATTGCAGGACTTGTCACAAAAGAGCAGACCTGTGCAGAGATTATTTCTGAAATTATGCAGGAGGCTGAAACATGCCTGAAAGGAGCGGCAGCATGGGTAAAATAGCATTTGTATTTTCCGGCCAAGGCGCACAGCATGTAGGAATGGGGCAGGATTTCTATGAGAAATTCGATTCTGTAAAGAAGCTCTATGATGCATGTGAGCAGATCCGTCCCGGAACACTGGAACAGAGTTTCACAGGAGATGGAGAAATCTTAAAGCAGACACAGAATACACAGCCATGTTTGTATTTAGCGGATTTAGCACCAGCACTTGCTTTACAGGAAAACGGCATTCAGCCGGATGGTCTGGCAGGATTCTCCTTGGGAGAGATTCCAGCACTGGCTTTAGGTGGTGCATATTCTTTGGAGGACGGTTTCCGGATTGCATCCCTCAGAGGACAGGCAATGGCGAAAGCGTCCAAGAACGTGAATGCATCCATGATGGCAGTTGTCAAGATTCCGAGCGAACAAGCAGAAGAACTGGCAAAGCCGTATGATAAAATTTTCCCGGTAAATTACAATTCGCCGATGCAGTTGGTATTTTCCGGCGACAAAGAACAGCTTACAGCATTCAGTGCAGATGTCAAAGCCGCTAAGGGCAGAGGATTAATGCTCAAAGTCAGTGGTGCATTCCATTCTCCGTATATGACACCGGCAGTTGCGCCATTTAGTCAGGAACTGGAAAAATTCGAGATCAGATTGCCCAAGATTCCGGTCTATGCGAATTTCACTGCAAAGCCCTATGAAAATAATCCAAAAGATCTCATGTTATCACAGATTAATCATCCGGTACAATGGACAAAATTAATCCGGAATATGGCGGAGGATGGTTTTGATACATTTATAGAAACCGGTGTCGGCAATACGCTCCAGAAATTGATTATGCAGATTCTGCCGGATGCAAAAGTCTGCCAGGTGGAAAATACAGAAACTTTGCAGAAAGTGCTTGAAATTTTAAAATAATTTTAAATCATGAAAGGATGAAAACTCATGCTGAAAGATAAGATTGCCGTTGTCACTGGCGGCAGCCAGGGAATCGGCTTTGAAATATGTAAGAAATTTGCAGAGAATGGCGCAAAAATCGCAATTCTGGATATTAATGCGCCTGAAAAATTGCAGGCGGCACAACAGGCATTGGAAGCTCTCGGTACGGAAGTCCGGGTGTATTCCTGCAATGTGGCGGATTCTGTACAGGTCGCTGATACCTGCAAGCAGATTCTCGCTGATTTCGGAACTGTGGATATTCTCGTGAATAATGCCGGAATTACAAGGGATAATCTCATTCTGCGCATGAGCGAAACAGACTTTGATGCTGTTATTGATGTGAATTTAAAAGGCGCATTCTATATGATTAAAAATTTCTATCGTGTGTTCACAAAGAAAAAAGCAGGAAAGATTATTAACATTAGTTCTGTGTCTGGTCTGTTCGGAAATGCCGGACAGGCAAATTATTCTGCTTCAAAAGCCGGTATTATCGGCTTGACAAAATCAACAGCAAAAGAACTGGCTGGACGTGGAATCTGCTGTAATGCGATTGCGCCGGGATTCATTGCAACAAGCATGACGAAGAATTTCCAGGAGAATCAGGAGTTAATCAAATCCATTCCGGCAGGCAGATTCGGCAAGCCCGAGGAGGTCGCAGGGCTGGCTCTGTTCCTGGCATCCGGCAGTGCAGATTATATTACAGGTGAAGTCATCCGCATTGACGGCGGCATGGCAATGTAAGTAAACGAAAGGGATATGATTTTTATGAGAAGAGTAGTTATTACAGGCATGGGAGCTGTAACACCGGTCGGCAATACTGTCCCTGCGTTTCAGGAGGCAATTTTTTCCGGTCAGAACGGTATTGATTTTATTACAAAATTTGATACTTCAGAATTGAAGTACAAACTTGCAGGAGAGGTTAAAAATCTTGATACAGCGGCAATCCTTGGTAAGCCATTTGTGAGAAAAACAGATATTTTTACACAATATGCCATGATCGCTGCAAGGGAAGCCATGACACAGAGCGGATTAATTGCTGATCCCGCAAAAGAAGGAGTTAATATTGATTCGGAGCGTTTGGGTGTATGTTTTGGATCAGGCATCGGCGGTGTTGAGACACTCTGCACGGATCATCAGAATTTATTAGAAAAGGGTGCAAGAAAAGTATCACCTTATTTCGTTCCGAAAATGATTTATAATATTGCTGCCGGAAATATTGCCATTGAATTTCATGCAAATGGCTCTTGTGTGGCTGTTTCTACGGCATGTGCAACTGGTGCAACAGCAATCGGTGAGGGATACAGAAATATCCTGCACGGTTATGCAGATGCAATGATCTGTGGCGGTTCAGAAGCGGCGATCAATGCGCTTACAGTTTCTGGTTTCGGTAACTGTCAGGCATTATCTGATTCTGACGATCCGGAAACGGCTTGCAGACCGTTTGATAAAAATCGTAATGGCTTTATTATGGCAGAGGGTGCCGGTGTCATGATTCTGGAAGAATATGAACATGCAAAGAACAGAAATGCAACTATTATTGCTGAAATCTGCGGCTATGGTTCTACCTGTGATGCGCATCATGTGACTGCACCGTCTCCGGATGGGAAACAGGTAGCAAAAGCATTTACACAGGCAATGCCGGAAGATCTTCGGAATCTTGATACAAACAAGATTTATGTGAATGCTCATGGCACAAGTACAAAGCTGAATGATGCCGGTGAAACGAAAGCACTTAAAATTGTATTCGGTGAAGAAAATGCAAAGAAACTGCATATCAGTTCCACAAAATCCATGACAGGACATATGCTCGGTGCAACTGGTACAGTGGAAGCAATTGCGGCAGTGCTGGCTCTGGTAAATAATACTGTTCCGCCAACGATTCATTATGAAACACTGGATGAAGCGTGTGATCTGAATTATACACCAAATCAGGCTGTTGCAACAGAATTGGAACTCGCATTGTCTTCTAATCTGGGATTCGGCGGACACAATGCTGTTCTGGCATTCCGGAAAATCTGAGGTGTAGACATGACAAGAGAAGAAATTATGCAGATTATTCCGCATCGGGATAATATGTTATTACTGGATGAAGCTGTTTCTGAGAATGGCAAGGCTTATGGCAAACTACACATTACAGGAGAAGAATTTTTCCTGCAAGGACATTTTCCAGGCAATCCGATTGTGCCGGGCGTGATCCAGTGTGAAATTCTTGCACAGTCTGCATGTGTTTTATTAGCAGGACAGTCTGAGGGAAAAACGCCATATTTTACAGGACTGGAAAAAGTCAAATTTCGGAATCCTGTCAAGCCGGGGGATCTGTTTGAGACAGAGTGTGAGATCATCAAGAGTAAGGGTGCGTTTTACTTTTGCAAAGGTAAAGGGACTGTCAATGGCAAAACCTGCGTGACAGCGGAATTTTCTTTTGCACTGGTAGATGCAAATGCATAACAGGAGGATCTTTTCAGATGGGTATTATCAATGATTTTTTCCGGAAAACAGGCGATTCTGTAAAGAATACTTATCAAAAAATGGATGCTTCTGTCAAGATCACCTGCAAGAAATGTGGTTATGAAGCAAAGGGTTATGAACTGATTGAAAATTCTTATATCTGTCCGGATTGTGGAAATTATTACCGTATGAGTGCAAGAGACAGAATTGCATTGACCACAGATAAGAACAGTTTTAAAGAATTATTCCAGGGATTGACCAGCAAAGATTTTCTGGAATTTCCGAATTATCAGGAAAAATTGAAAAAAGCAACTGCGGATACCGGCGAAGAAGATGCTGTTGTCTGCGGCAAGGCAGAGATTGACGGTAATCCTTGTGCCATTTTTGTCATGAACTCTAAATTTATTATGGCAAGTATGGGCAGTGTGGTAGGCGAGAAAATCACCAGATTATTTGAATATGCGATAGAAGAAAAACTGCCCGTGGTCGGCTTTACAGCGTCTGGCGGTGCAAGAATGCAGGAGGGTGCAGTTTCTTTGATGCAGATGGCAAAGGTCAGCGGTGCAGTTAAGAATCACAGCAATGCAGGATTGTTATATATTACGGTTCTGACCGATCCGACAACTGGCGGTGTGACAGCCAGCTTTGCGATGCAGGGAGATATTATTCTTGCTGAGCCGAAAGCATTGGTCGGATTTGCAGGACGCAGAGTTGTTGAACAGACGACAAAGAGTCAGCTCCCGGATAATTTCCAGAAAGCAGAATTTTTACTGGAACATGGTTTTGTGGATGCTATTGTGCCACGTCCAGAGATGCAGAAAGTGCTGGCGGAATTATTAATTCTGCACAAAAGGAGGGTGTAATCATGAGTTCTATGGATTCTTACGAAAAACTCAAGACGGCAAGAAAAAATGGCAGACCAACCGGAAGTGCCTATGTACAGGAAATCATTGATTCCTCCCTGGAACTGCATGGTGACAGAAGATTCAGCGATGATCTGGCAATTATGGCAGGTGTTGGCTTTTTAGGTCAGTACCCTGTGACATTTATTGCCATGGAAAAGGGAACAGATTTGCAAAGCCGTATGATCCGGAATTTCGGATGTCCCAAGCCGGAGGGCTACCGGAAAGCACTCAGACTGATGAAACAGGCTGAAAAATTTCACAGACCTGTGATCTGCTTTGTCGATACGCTCGGTGCTTATCCTGGTGCAGATGCAGAAGAACGTGGACAAGGACAGGCAATTGCCGAGAGCATCATGGAAATGATGGGGTTGAAAACGCCTGTGATTTCTGTGATTATTGGTGAGGGCGGAAGCGGCGGTGCACTGGCTCTTGCCAGTGCCAACAGAGTGATGATTCTGGAAAATGCTGTCTATTCTGTTATTTCTCCGGAGGGCTGTGCAAGCATTCTCTGGAAAGAGTCTACTCCTGAGAATGTTGCAAAAGCTGCGGATGCTCTGCTTATCACGGCACAGGATATGAAAAAAATGGGCATTGCTGAGACAGTCATTGCAGAGGATTTTGAGAATTTCTCCGGCATGTGCGGTAATCTCAAGAAAAAATTAATCGAAGCTGTGGAAGAATTTTCAGAACTTTCTGAACAAGATCTCCTGGAACAGCGTTATAGAAGATTCCGGAAGTTTGGTGTTTTCAATGAAGAGAAAAAAGGATTTTTCAGGAAAAAATAAGCAGAAATAAAAACAATCCCCCCGTTTCTGAAACGGGGGTTGAAAATTTATTACAAGGAGAAGAGTTGTTATTATGGAAGCATTATACCAGAAATTCAGTACACCGGAATTTGATGCACAGGGACATCTTGTGAAATTTTCCCTGCATTATGATGAAAATTATAATTTTGCTTATGATGTTGTGGATGAAATCGCTCGGCAAGAGCCGGAAAAACGTGCTGTTGTTTGGTGCGATACACAGGGTAATGAAAAAATACTGACATTCGGAGAAATCAGCGAATTGTCTTCCAGGGCGGCGAATTATTTTCTCAGCCAGGGCATTCGCAAAGGTGACAGAGTTATGCTCATGCTCAAACGGCATTATGAATACTGGTATCTAATGATTGCATTGCATAAGATCGGAGCTTTGGCAATCCCAGCGACTTATATGCTGCAAGTACATGATATTGCGTACCGGATTGAAGCCGCAGGCGTGAAAGCGATTATTTGTGCAGAGGATCCGGATCTTTGTGAGCGTATCTATGAAGCATCCAATCCTGATTTGCAGTTATATACCGTTCGTGCGGCACGTGAAGGATTTATCTGCCTGGATCAGCCGATTGCAGAATCTTCTCCGGATCTGGAAAGAATCCCTACTTTGGTAACAGATCCTATGATTATGTATTTCACTTCCGGTACGACAGGCAATCCTAAAATGGCAGTACATAATCACACATATTCTTTGGCACATATTGTGACCGCAGAATACTGGCAGTGCGTGAAAAACAATGGTTTGCATCTGACAGTTGCCGATACAGGATGGGCAAAAGCATCTTGGGGCAAGATCTATGGACAATGGCTCTGCGGCAGTGCTGTCATGGTATATGAATTTGAGCATTTCAATGGTCAGCAGATGATGGATGTGATTGAAAAATATCAAGTGACAACATTCTGCGCACCACCGACTTTATTTAGATTACTGGCTAAGGGCGGCATCCGGAGAGAAAGTTTCGCCAGTGTGGAGCATGTCACGACTGCCGGAGAAGCCTTGCAGGAGGAAATTATTAAATTATTCCATGAGAAAACAGGATTGGAAATTATGGAGGGTTTCGGACAGAGTGAAACCGTTGTGATCATTGGGAATTTTGCAGGTTCTCATCCGAAACGTGGATCAATGGGTAAGCCGAATCCGTTGTATGATGTCATGCTTGTGGATTCTGAGCAGAAGCCTGTGAAACCTGGTGAACAGGGTGAAATTGTGATCAATACCCGGAATCGTATGCCGGAGGGACTCTGCCAGGGTTATGAGCATAATGAGCTTGCCAATGCACGTTACTGGAAAAACGGGATCTTCCATACAGGTGACACGGCATATTATGATGAAGAGGGGTATTATTATTATATCGGCAGGCTGGATGATGTCATCAAATCCAGCGGCTACCGGATAGGCCCATTTGAAATCGAAAGTGTGCTGATTCAGCATGAGGCAGTTCTGGAATGTGCTGTAACAGGTGTTCCAGATCTGGAAAGAGGACAGCTCGTGAAAGCAACTGTCGTCCTGAGAGAGGGCTATGAACCGTCTGAGGAATTAGCACAACAGCTGAAACAATTCACGAAAGAGCGTCTTGCGAGTTACAAATATCCCAGGATTATTGCATTCATTGATGAGATGCCGAAAACAACAAGCGGCAAGATCTGCTATAATATTCTGAGAGAACAGGACTGGAAAAATTAAAAATTAATGATAAAAACTGCTGTGCCGGATTTTCCGATACAGCAGTTTTTTGTTATTCTTTTTCCAAATTTCTGGCAGATAGCACAGCAAACAGGATCAATAATAAAATGCCTGCTGCGATTGGCAGAATCCCTTGCAATAGTTCATGATTGAGCATTGTATTGAGATAGCCGACCACTGCAGAGAAAATCTGCGGATCTTTGACCACAAAGCCGGAAATATAATCCGTTGCTTTCAGCCACATACAGGGAGTAGCAAGCAAGATTCCGGAAATCATACCGGAAATGCCGAGCCAATAGAAAGATTCCGGAATATTTTTCAGACAGACCAGAATCAACAGCAGACCGATCAGAATTGTGATTATGATTGTGATTATAAAAATCCCATCCAGAGCAGGGATATAATGGCTTGCTTTTTTGAGCCAGCCGCTTTCATAGAGCGTAGAAAATTTGAATGTATCCGCAATGAATAAAATTTCTTTTTCTGCTTCTGCAATCGTGGATGCGACTTTCTGTTCATAGACAGCATCTTTTTCAACATGATTCTCGTCAGCATAATTCTCAAAGAATGCTGCGATTGCGTTTTCTAATTCTGTGAAATCCATTTGTAACTGATAAGTATCAGATTTGTTTTTCAGATAGGACAATGCGCTGGAAACGCTGTCAAGCGTCCCTTGCCGGAGCTGTTCTTTTGTGATGGAATCTAAGAATACTTCTGCCGGAATGCCTGTGCTGTTGGAGCGTGACTGAAAATAACTTTCCAATGCAGACCAGGCTTTTTCATCAAGCTGCTGTGTTTCTGCGACAGTTTCAAAAGTTGCAGGATTCAGAGCAATATGCTTGACGGCTAATAGTAATTCTGTCCCTAGCAGGCAGAATACAAATGCAAAGGCAAGCAGAACTTTCACAGGATATAATCTGATATTCTTCATGATGATTCACCATCCTGTAAAGGATTATAGAACTGTTTGCTGACGAGATCACACAGCACTCCGATTCTGTTGGAAGAAGTCCCCAGAACCTGTGCTTCACAGGTGTAGAGCGTCAAACGGTCTGTTTCTGTCGGCAGGACGTATTTTTTATTTGTATTCTCGAACTGTACTTGTTCTGTGACCTGATAAGTGAAAATGCCATAAGTCGTGTAGAGTGTAACGACTGCCTCCGGTTGGAGAGAGGATAATTCTGCAAAGAATGTATTCACATGGGCATCAATCACGACGTTTCCGGTTTCTCCTAATACAACGGAACTGCTTGCCTGACATGCACCCAGTTCGAGTAATTCCGGACTTGATCCCCAGTAAACAGGAACGGAAAGTCCGATCTCTTCGCAATTTAAAATGGCATATTGTTCTCCGAATGATGGACGGATGATTTCGCCCTGTTCATAATAGGACTGTGCTGTGCCAGAATCATCCTGATTTTCAGAATTTCCAGTAGTCGGAACTGGTGTCGTGGAAATTTCATTCTGTTTGATCACAAGACCATCCAGTCCGGAGGATGGTGTAATTTTCATGCTCTGATCCATAAAGACAATATTTAAATATGTCTTACATTTTTCGTATGGTGTAATCAGAACAATCACACTCAGGGCAACGCACAGAATCAGCAGAAATATTCCTGTCAGAATATAAATCAGTACAGGACGTTTTGCTTTTTTTTCAGCCAAGATATATTTCCTTTCTGGAATTATTTTATTGCTCTTCTGTTTTCTTGCTGTACCAGTACAGCAATACAAAGCCTGCGGCGGCAGTCAGAATGCCTAATCCTGCAAATACAAGGGGTTTCGTGTGGGAGATTCCTGTTTCGTCAATCACAATGCCCACACCGGCTTTATCAATAATGACGCCCTCATTATTGCGGACAGTGACAGAAATATTCTGATCCGTTATAGAATCCACCGCAACATTCATGCCCATGGAGCTAGCTGTGTCAATGTATGTCTGCATGAGAGCAACTTTCTGATCTGTCGGGAGTTGCTTGATGATGCTGTTGCGTTCTTCTTTAGAAAGACTGGCTAAGAATGCGTCTTTCTGGTCATCTGCAAGGGAATTGACATAATCTTTTTTTTCGTCCAGGGTCATATTAATAAAATCACTGGACGAAACACGATCCGGGATTACCGGGGTGGAATTGCCGGAATCTGCGGAGCTGTCCGGATTACCTGTATTACTACTGTTGTCAGGGGTTACGGATGGTTCAGGATTTTCCGGTGCATTTGTGGGATCTGTCGGGGCTGGATCTGTTACAACAGGATCAGGTTTTGGCTGCGGCTCCACACCAAATGCATTACAGATTATTTCTTCTGTCTGTTCGTTATAGCTCATTACACCGTTATAGGCTTCATCCAGATCTTCTTGTGTATAAGAACCGGATGCCCATTCGTTATAGCCGGACTGGATTAAATATTCAGGCCACCCGGCTTCTCTGGCTTTTTGGGCGACATCATCGGCAGTGTAGGCACTTGCAGAAATTCCGGCACTGCACAGCAGGCAGGCGGAGAGAATCCCTGCGGAAATGGCATATTTTTTCATAAATTTTCTCCTTTCTGGTGTTTTTCTTATTATAACAGATTTTCAGATCAGATGCAAGAGAAAATTCCTGCCATTTTCTGATTTTTACCGGATTTTCATGCTTCATCCGAGT
>CAMWOX010000029.1 GCA_947175975.1 uncultured Ruminococcus sp. | reverse complement strand
GTCAACACATGCCTGCCTGCGCAGATGCAGTGCAATTTTCAGCACAGCATCCAGTCTCAGCGAAGAGACAACGCCCCTGATCTCCTGCATGTTCTGTTGGTATTCTCCTGAGAAATCTTCCTGATCCGTGATTTTCACACCGACTCTGCCGATTTTTCTAAGAGATACTAACACAGGCGCAATCTGTTTCATGACAAAGCACTGAATCTTTCCGGGCGAAACCAAAATATCCCCGATTCTGTCTCTCTGGATCTGCTGATTCATGAAACACCCCAGCACATCTCTGTGCGTAAGCGTATCTTCCTGCCGGAAATAAATTGTCAGGCATGTAAACGGAAATTCTGCATCATCTGGTGGAATATCTCCCTGATAAATGCACAGAATCCCTCTTTCTGCATCCGGATAACCGCCGGAAAAGTGGTAACATCCATAAGGCAAATATGCTTTGAGCATCGTATACTGACGCATGTCCAGAAATCCAGTAAAACTACGCCACGCACTGCGTCTGCACAGATCCTGCACATGTGCAAGCAGGATTTTATCTTCTTCCTGTTGTTTCTGATTCATATACTTAGATAATCACACCATTGCTTTCCAGTTCAGCCGCCAGGTCATCACCAATAAAGCCGACATTATAAGGCGTGATAATATATGTCAGATTTGCAACTGGCTTCAGGCTACCGCTAATTGCATAAGAAACCCCTACCAGAAAATCAATAATTCTTCTGCGATTCTCCGGGGACGCTGTTTCCAGATTCAGCACAACGGTCTTACGGCTGATCAGGTGATCTGCAATCGCCTTTGCATCGGTGAACACTTCCGGCTTGACGAGAACCACTTGCAGCTGTGCTGTTGCCTGAATGCTCACAATATTAGAACCTGGTTCACGCCCCGCCATCTGCTCTTCAATACTTGTCACAGGAGGAATATCCTGTGTCTGCTGTGCCGGCACTTGTTCCGGTACATCCGACGGAAAGAAAAACTCTTTCATATTGTCGAAAAGTTTCATCCTGCATTCTCCTTTGTATGTTCTATGTTCTTAATTTTCTATTTAACGATAATTTCTTGCACCGAACAACGCAGAACCCACTCTTACCAAAGTAGATCCATATTGCACTGCCTGTGCATAATCATCGGACATACCCATTGACAAAATGCGCATTTCTGTATCCGGGATCTGCAATTCTTTTGTTTTCAGAAACAATTCCTGCATTGCCTGCAAAAAACTGGTATCTTTACACGGCGGTGGAATGGTCATCAGACCTTTGACATGCACATGTTCCAGTTCTGCGATCTGTGTAAGCAGCTCTGGCAGTACACCGGGCTGTAAGCCGCTTTTGGAATCCTCATCACCGATATTAATCTCCAGCAAAATATCCTGCTGCAAATGTAATTTCGCCGCACAGCGTTCTATTTCCTGTGCCAGGGAAAACTTATTCACAGACTGGATCAGTCTCATATCGCCGATAATATATTTCACTTTATTACTCTGTAACGTCCCGATAAAATCCACTGGAACACCTTTTGTATAGCTCTCTTTTTTGAACTGGTATTCCTGTACCCTGTTTTCACCCAAAACCGTAATGCCACAGGCAATCGCCGTATTGACAAGCTCCGGAGCAACTGTTTTTGTAACTGCCAGAAACGTGATCTCTTCAGGCTTTCTGCCGCTTTTCACTGCTGCTTCTGCAATCGTCCCGGAAATTCTTCTGTAATTCTCCTGAATCTGTTTATTCTCCATCTGCGTCAATGCCTCCTGTTATAATCGAATCATACAGTGCAAGATATTCTTTTTCTATTCTCTCAGCAGAGATCACATAATCGTCACCCTCGTAGATCACATCCAGTTTTCGAAATTCCGGTTGTTCGCCATCGAGAACATAGACACCCCGGTATTTCGTTGTGACCTGTCTAACCATGCCGGTCTCTTCCTCTTTGACTTCTTCTGTGATTAACCGAAAATGCAATGCACTCCGTGGCACTCGAATGCCTTGAATGTCATGATATTCATCCAGGATCAGCTCCACATTTTCCGTTCTGTGCTGTACTAGATCATAAGTCATGGTCTCACAGGTGATCCCCAGAATGGTTTGTGCATCTCCTGCTTTACTGTTCACAGAAGTAATAAATCCTGTGACAGTATCGGATGTAGAAGCAAACTTTAGGGTAACCCTGTCACCATCCCGGTACTTTCTTTCGGAATTGTCCACAACAACAGCAAGAATCCACTGATAACTATCAATCAGCTTGCCCACCACATTCTCATCTCGGATCACAGTATTCTCAACCTGTTCCAACTGTTCAACCGTGAGAAGATTCACATCGCTCATCCTAAGGGAATCTTCATAGCCATCCGCATAGCTCACAAAATAAGACGCTCTGTCCGAAGTAATCACAGAAACCGGAACTTCTTGCGACTGCTGCAACGCAATGATCTCCCCTTGGATTGCATCCATGCGATCCCGATAACTAGTATCACTTTCAGTGATCAAATGATAAATACCCAGCAGTACCGCCATTTCTTCCCGTAATTCTTTCAGACTATCCAAACTGTCCTGTTCTCTCTGATACAGATAATTCTTATAGTTTTCTGTAAACAATGCTTCAATATTAGACGGCTGAGCAGTCTGTGTTGTACCAGGATTTGAAATTCTCTTTAACAAATACAACTCATTCTCAAGTTCCTCTATCTTCTGTCTGACTGCAATCTGATTTTCATTTGCATAGACGTTTGCAATGACACTGCCAATACCAAGTTTGCCTCCGTCAGGCACTTCGTAACTCATCACACCGCTTCCGTCATATGTAATTACCACTTCATCCCGGATGAAAACGCCCTGAAGAAATTCTGAATCACTGACCTCAGCCCGTAATGCCGTCTCAGTGACATAACTTTGTCCCAACTGCTTGACCACTACATTGGCAACTGTAATAATAATAAACACTGCGACAAGAACCAGCACAGCCGACAGCATTTCTGAGTTCATAGCGGCTTAGTCCTGCTTGTCCTCATTATCCAGGATTGATATCGGACGTGACGGTGCAATCGTAGAAATCGCATGTTTATAGATGACCTGCTGCTGTCCGGCACAATCAAAGATCACAACATAGTTATCAAATCCCTTGACAATTCCCTTGCACTGGAAACCATTCACCAGATAAGTTGTTACAAGAATCCGTTCTTTTCTTGCATGATTCAGAAACGCATCCTGCAAATTTAAATTTTTGTTCATAATAAAATTTCGATCTCCTTTCAAGACCATCAGTATTTTCTGTAATAATTAACATTGTTCCAAAATACTGAAATACTTACTATTTATTATAGCATAAAAATTCCGCTTTGGCTATCATTTTTTCCGCTTTTTCAGAAATTTCTTGCAGTTCATCATTTTTATTCAATTTCAACCATTGAATTTGAGCATTTCGACGAAACCAGGTCAGCTGCCGTTTGGCATATCTTCGTGTTTCCTGTTGAATCTTCGCAATACAGCTCTCAAGATCTGCCTGTCCCTCCAGATAGGGGATCAGTTCTTTGTAACCGATTGCCATCGCCGCCGTACCAGTTATCCCCTGTTCATACGCAAGCCGGACTTCCGCAAGCATTCCTTGCTCCAGCATCCTGAGAACTCTCAGATTAATTTTATCATAGAGATCCTGCCTGTTTTCGTAATCCAGTCCCAGATAAAAAGCCTCATAAGGGGATTCCTGCGACTGATTTTCTAATTGATATTCCGTAAAAGTCTTTCCGGCAGTGAGACAGACTTCCAAAGCCCGGATCACCCTGACATGATTATGCGGATGGATTTTCTGTGCCGCCTGTGGATCAAGAGACTCCAGTTCCTGATAAAGCTTTTCAATTCCCTCGGACTGGATACGCTGTGTGAGTATTTCCCGAGTCTGTTTCTGAGCTGAGTTATCAATTTCTGCAAACTGCATCCCATTCAGTACAGAATCTATGTATAATCCTGTTCCCCCTACCAGAATCGGCAGTTTTCCACGGGATGCAATGTCCTGAATCCTGGCATTTGCCAAGCTGACATAATCTGCAACGGAAAATTTTTCTGCCGCAGGCAGAAAATCAATCAGATAATGCGGAATACCCTGCATTTCTTCCTGTGTCGGCTTTGCCGTTGTCACGGATAATCCCTGATAGATCTGCATAGAATCAGCCGAAATAATCTCTCCATTATATTTCTTTGCCAGGGCAACGCCGAGTGCTGTCTTTCCGGATGCAGTTGCCCCGACAACAGCCAATACTTTCTGTTTCATAATTTTCTCCGAAATTCTTTTTCTAACTGATATTTTGACATCACAAACATAACAGGGCGACCGTGGGGGCAATGACGGATTTTCTCATCTTTGCAGACCTGTTCTGCAAGTGCCTGCAATTCCTGCAAGGAATTTTTATCATTGGCTCTAATCGCAGATCTGCAAGCCAGTTCATGCAACAAATCATCCAATTTATGACTCTGCGGATTGACTTTTCCAAGATAAAAATTATGTGCAATCTCCTGCATGATCTCATCAAGCGGCATATGCTCGAAAAATACCGGCGCACCTGTTGTAATCAGATCCGGCTTCTGGGAAAAATCCACTGCAAACCCCATATTTTCCAACAGCTCCTGATTTTCTTCCATAGCTGAAAATTCATCCAGTGTCAGCAGAACTTTGCATGGCTGTAACAAAACCTGCTGATACTGCCGACAATTCTCTTCTTTCAGCCGTTCAAAAATGATTCTTTCATGTGCAGCATGTTTATCAATCAGGATCATAGAATCTTCTGACTGTGCAACAATATAATTTGCAAATAATTCTCCGATCACATGAATCTCTGCAAACAACGTTTTCTCCTGTTTCGGCTGCTCTGGAACAGAATCCGGTGGACTCGTTTCCGGTATCTCCTCCTCATCTTCTCCTGTAATATCAATATAATTTTCAGATACTAATACAGACTTCGGCAGCGGTTCAGGATTCTGGATTTTATTCTGTATGGGGAGCTGTACCCGGAATGGCATATCCTCTTGATGCAAAGGCTGATAGACAAGTTTCTTGGACGGCTCTTCCGGGATCTGTTCCGCTGTGGGCAGTTCCTGCACTTCTGAATGATCTAGATCTGGCAATTTCTGTATCTGATCGCCCCGATTGGCTTTTCCGGTCTGAAACCCATAAATCAAACCTTCCTGAATAAATGCATTCTTGACAGCAGCATAAACAGCATCTATTACTTTTCTTTCATCTGAGAAACGCACTTCTGCTTTTGTGGGATGAATATTCACATCCAATGTATCCGGCGGCATAGACAACAGAATCACACATGCCGGGAACTTATTTGTCATAAGCAGATTTTCATAGGCACTCTCCAATGCAACACGGCAGGTAACTGACCTGACATAGCGGGTATTCACAAAGAAATTCTGGAAACTCCGGTTTGTCTTTGCATACAATGGCTTGATTACATAGCCCTGTACAGTAATGCCATTCTGTTCTCCGGAAATCGGAATCAGATCCCCGGCAAATTCCTTTCCATAAACCGCATGAACTGCTGTGAGCAGATCACCTGTGCCATCTGAATGAAAATCCATCCTGTTATCCCGGATAAACGTAAATGCAATCTCAGGATGCGAAATTGCTATTTTCTGAACCATCTGTGCAATGGCATTCCCCTCGGTGCTGTCCCGTTTCATGAATTTCCGCCGTGCCGGGACGTTAAAAAACAAATCCCGGATCAGCATAGTTGTCCCATTGGGACAGCCGCATTCTTCCACGGATTCGCCCTCTCCGCCAATGATCTCATACTGTGAACCGAAATCATCCTCACGACGCTTTGTCATGACTGTTACTTTGGAAACAGCCGCCACAGATGCCAGTGCCTCTCCACGGAATCCCAAAGTATGAATATGCTCCAGATCTTCTTTTTCATATACTTTGCTTGTTGCATGACGCAGAAACGCTTTGGGCAGATCTTCTGCGGACATACCACAGCCATCATCCTGGATTCTCATAAATGTTGTGCCGCCATTCTTAATTTCCACTGTGATGCGCTTTGCACCTGCATCAATCGCATTTTCAACCAATTCTTTCACGACGGATGCCGGTTTTTCGATCACTTCTCCTGCGGCAATCAACTCTGCAACATGTTTCTGCAATATTCTGATTTCAGGCATAAATTTTCTCCTCCGGCAATCTAATTACCTGACAGCCTTGTGTGTTTCCAGTTCCTGGAGAATTTTTCCTGCCCGGCTGAGAACTGTTTCCGGCAGTCCGGCTAACTTTGCAACATCAATGCCATAGCTGTCATCCGTACCACCCGGCACAATCTTTCTCAGAAACCGGATACCATCCGCATTCTTACGCACTGCGACACTGTAATTCCGGATGCCGTCAAGTTCCTGTTCGAGTGAAATCAATTCATGATAATGTGTCGCAAACAGTGTCTTGCATCCCAGTTCCTGATCCTGACAGATATATTCTGCCACTGCTTTTGCAATACTGATCCCATCGAATGTAGATGTCCCCCGTCCGACTTCGTCCAGAATCACAAGGCTGTTTCTGGTTGCATAGCGCAGGATTTCTGCTACTTCCTTCATTTCCACCATGAATGTACTCTCGCCGGCAGCCAAATCATCTGATGCACCGACACGGGTGAAAATCCTGTCCACAACAGAAATCCTTGCGGCACTTGCTGGAACGAAGCATCCCATCTGTGCCATTAAGACTATCAAAGCCGTTTGTCTCATGTAAGTAGACTTTCCTGCCATATTTGGCCCTGTAATAATTGCCATTCTGCTCTGATCTGTATCTAAATACACATCATTCGGCACAAATACAGTATCAAGCATCTGCTCCACGACCGGATGCCTGCCATCATGAATTTCCAGAATGCCGTCTGTTGTAATCTCCGGCTTACAGTAATTATTCTGTGAAGCCGTCTCTGCAAACGATACCAGCACATCCACCTGTGCAATGGCAGAAGCCGTTTCCTGTACCTGCACAAGAGAATCTGCCAGATAATCCCTGACCTGTGCATACAATTCCAGTTCCAGCTCCAGTGCCTTGTCTTTCGCACCCAGAACCGTATTTTCAATCTCTTTGAGTTCTTTTGTAATAAAACGTTCGGCATTGGCAAGCGTCTGTTTCCGGATATAATATTCCGGGACTTTATCATAATACGATCTTGTGACTTCCAGATAATACCCGAATACTTTGTTATTGCCAATTTTCAGATTCCGGATTCCTGTCCGTTCTTTTTCTGTTTCACAGATTTGCAGGATCATATCACTGCCATGTTCCATAATCTCCCGGAGCTGATCCAGATTCTGATCAAATCCCGGTTTGATCATACCGCCATTTTTCAGTAATGCCGGCGGATCTTCCACAATTGCTTTTTCAATAAAATCTGCAATCCTGGACAGATCCGAGATTTTCTGATGCAATCTCTGTAACAAGACACTATCCTGAAATTTTGCCAGAATATTCTTGAGTTCCGGCAGTTCCTTTGCTGTCAGATACAACGCCCGCAGATCTTTGGGCATTGCTTTCTGATAGACAATCCGAGTCATAAGCCGTTCCAGATCATAAACATGATTCAAACAATCCTGCAAATGCATGGTTTCCATACTGTGCTTTAATAAACTTTCCACAGCATCCAGTCTTGCAGTGATCACTGCCGGACTTCGCATCGGACGCTCCAGCCATTGTTTGAGCATTCTCTTTCCCATTGCAGTTCTCGTGTGATCCAGAACACCTAGAAGCGTATGCTTCCTGCTTCCTGTTCTTATTGTTGCTGTCAGTTCCAGATTTCGGAGTGCATTATAATCCAGTATCAGATATGCCGCATTGTCACTCAGTTCCAGATGCAGGAATCTTCCTGCCGGAGATTTCTGCGTATTCTGAATATAAGAAAACAAACCACATACGGCATTCGTTTCGATCAAATCCGGTTGCAATCCTAATTGTGCAAGTGATTGCACGGAAAACTGCTGACAAACAATCTGACTCTGCAACTCCGGAGTGAAACAGGCATCATCCTGGACACTGCACAGGCATCTTAATTTAATTTTCAGAAAGCGATTGACTTCTTTGTGATTCAGAAATTCTGCATTGCAGATCACTTCCGACGGTGTGTATCTGGATAATAAATTCAGCATTTCTTCCTGTTGGTACAGTCCGGATACTGCATAAACAGACGCTTCTCCGGTGGATAGATCCGCAAAGCACAATGCTGTACTTTTTTCAGCACAATAAATACAGCATAAATAATTATTACTGGCATCATCCAGCATATCAAAAACAGTTCCGGGCGTAATCACCCGGATAACTTCACGCTCAACAAGACCCTTGCTTTCCGCCGGATCTGTCATTTGTTCGCAGATTGCAATCTTACAGCCTAATTCTAATAATCTCTTGACATATAATTCATAACTGTGATACGGCACACCGCACATAGGCGCACGTTCCGGCAGTCCACAGTCACGCCCTGTGAGCGTCAGCTCCAGATCTCTGGATACCCGTATGGCATCATCAAAGAACATTTCATAGAAATCCCCCAGACGATAAAATACAATACAATCCTGATATTTCTGTTTAATATCATAATATTGCTGCATCATAGGCGATAACTGTTCCTTACGGATTTCTCTCAGTTCCAATTTGAAAGCTCCTCTCTTTTTCCAATCTTATTCTGATTTCTTCCATCTGACATACGCATAATTTTTAAAATTTCTGTCAATGATTTCCCGGTTCAGATTATACCAGCTCTGACAGGCATCCAGAATAATCGCATCTGATGTAATCACATGAGATTTCTGTTTTAAAACCTGATCCACAGGATTAATAATCTCAACTTCCGTCTGAAATCCTGCATCCGCCATATGTTCCAGGATTCTTTGTCTGAGCCTGCCGGAATTGGATACAGGTGCATCGAGATAACACACAATTCCTGCTATCTGTGCTTCTTGGAAAAATTCCCGCATCGCCCGGATCGCAAGATCTGTCTTATCAATCAGTGTGTAAGTACCTCTAAGTCCCGCCAGATCCCGGATTGTACCATCCATGCATTCCAGTAATAAAGACCCGGAAAAAGCAATCTCCAGTGTGATGATTGTATTGAATCCATCAATATACAACGTTTTCCCGGCAAGATCCTGCCGGGATAACTGTTTGCATTTCCGGATCTGTATCTGTTTCTCCGGAGAAATCATTCTTGCCAGTGCTAGTCTCTGCCGTTCAGATAATAAATAATGATTCCCAACAAATGTCGTTGCTGATTTCACAGAATAGCCTCTGTTGAGCAGATAATAAACCTCTTCACCGGCGGTATGGAGTGTTTCCAATCCTTTCTCGCTGAATTGTCTTGCATCCGTCGGCACGAAGCCTCTTCTGGTCTGTTTCTGTTCCATGGATCAGCCACAGCCGCCGCAGCTGCCGCAGTCACCGCCACAGGATGCTGTTGTCACATCAATTTCATCCGGATTCACACCATTCGCTGACATTGAAATCACTGTATTAATCTGACTCATCAATTCATCCATGGCACTCTTGGCACTATTATAAATCAGCATCTTCGGATTGCTCATGATCTTCTGATAGCTGTCTTTGATAATCTCATTCAGCTCCTGGACTTTTTCATTGTCCTTGTCCGGTTTGGCAATCTCCATCTGGAGTTCCACACGTTTCAGATTAAATGCATTAATCACTGCTTGGAGCTGTTCGTCCTCATCATTTGCCTGCTTGGCAAGACAGTATGCAATATATCTGTCATCCGCCTGGATTGCTTTGCCGAGTTCTCTCGTTAATTCGATAATATCCATATCTAAAATACCCTTTCTGTTATATTAAATTACCTCACCTGTCACACAACTGCTTTTGCTGTCTGTGATTCGGATCTGCACAAACTTGCCGATCATTTTCGGATTCCCAGAAAATTCCACCAAGATATTCTCTGAACTCCGTCCGGTCATGATGCCGGGATGTTTCCGGCTCTCTCCGTCACAGAGTACAGTCAGAAGTCTGCCGACAAAACGCTTGTTGTTTTCTACTGCAATTTCACGCTGTAATACTAATAATTCCTGCATTCTTCGGCTCTTCTCTGCATCTGAAATACTGTCCGGCATGGATGCTGCTTTCGTTCCGGTTCGTTTGGAATAAATAAACGAATACATATTATCATAGCGTACTTGTTTCACAAGTGCAAGCGTTGCCTCAAAATCTTCCTGGCTCTCATCCGGAAAGCCGACAATCAAATCAGTTGTAAGCGAGAAATCCGGAGCTTTCTCTCTCAAATAACTGACCTGTGACAAATATTTCTCAATCGTATAATTCCGGTTCATGCGTCTTAAAATTTCATTGCTCCCGGACTGCACCGGCAAATGCAGATGCTTCGCAACATGTTCACATTCTAACAGACAATCCATCAGCTCCGGTGTAGCATCTTTCGGATGTGACGACATGAATCTGATCCAGTACTTCCCAGGGATCCGATCAATTTCTCTCAGTAATTCCGGGAATGTGATCTGATTTTCCAGATCTTTTCCATAAGAATTTACATTCTGTCCTAGAAGCATAATTTCCTTGCATCCATCCTGGATTAATTTCCGGACTTCTGTTAAAATATCTTCCGGCTTCCTGCTCCGTTCTCTCCCACGGACATACGGCACTATGCAATATGTGCAGAAATTATTGCAGCCATACATGATCGGCACGGATGCTTTGAACGGACTGTTCCGGATGGATTCCGAATTTTCTGGAATATCTGCATATACTGCAATATCCTGTGCATACCGCAAGCCGTGCATGTGTGCGTATAGCATCTGTGCCAGACGATTCGCCGGTGATGTTCCTAACACAATGTCTACATAACGATAAGATTTTGCAATCTTATCTGCAATATGTTCCTGTGCTGTCATGCATCCTGTCACACAGATAATCAATGCCGGATTTTCCTGCTTCAATTTCTTGATATTTCCTAGCGTACCAAATACTCTGTCTTCTGCATTCTCCCTGACTGCACAGGTATGATATAAAATCAAGCTCGCCTGCTGTATTTCATCCGTCATGGCATATCCCATAGTCTGCAAAATTCCTGCCATCTGCTCGCCCTCTGCGACATTGAGCTGACAGCCAAATACATGCAGATATACTTTTGGCTGTTGTGGTCTCTGTGCCAGCCACTTCCGGACTTCCTGCATACAAAATTCTGCATCCGGTAAGTTTTCTAAATCCAAATGCTCCACCTCACATAGATCTTATCATTTTTTGATAAATATATCTTAACATATATTTGAATCATTGTCAAGTATGCAAAAACATTCACCGGCATGTCAGCTCTGTGTAAAGCATGGACATTCCTTCGGGAAGTAATTCTTTGTTTCTGACCCGGAATTTATTTTTTTTCAGGAAATTCAAATATTGTTCTTCCGTCCAGTCACTATAGGAAATCCCGAACATTGTCAGCATCCTGCCGACAGCAAGGCTCACTGCGGATGTTTTCTGATTTTCCTGGACGAACGTCGGCGCAATCAAAATTCCCCTGGGTTTGAGGACTCTCCGGATCTCGGACAAGGCTTTTTCCGGATCGGGCATGATATGCAGGGCATTGGAGGCAATCACGACATCAAAGCTGTGACTCTGGAATGGGAGCGCACAGGCATCCGCTTTCATGAAATATAAATTCTCAATTTTTTTGCCTTTCTGTGCCTGGTATAACATCTGTTCCGAGAAATCCGTTGCAATGTATTTTTTTGCACTCTGTGCCGTGTTCTTGGCAACAAGTCCTGTTCCCGTGGCGATTTCGAGAACCTGCTTATTTAGAATCGCTTTCCGGATTTTCTGATAAATCTGCTCATAATTTTTCTTGTTGATCCCCATGAACAAATTATAGACAGGCGCATACAAATCCCAGAATTTTTTCTGATCTCTGACCGGCATCATCTTCACTTCTTTCTGAAAAAATAAAATAAATG
>CAMWOX010000028.1 GCA_947175975.1 uncultured Ruminococcus sp. | reverse complement strand
CTCCTTTCATAAAATACAGAAATTTAAACAAAATCTGTATAATTCTATACAGTTTTCAGAAAATGCTGAAAAAATCTATTGACTTTCTGTATAAAAAATGCTATAATAAATATAGTTTTACTTGTATGAATGAAGAAACATCAGGGAGGTTACAGAAAGCTATGAAACTGAAAAAACTATCTGCTGTACTTGCGCTGATCCTGGGTATGGGTGTAAACATCATTGCACCAGCAATTTCCGTCCAGGCAGAAACAGAATCATCAGAAGAACAGTTATTCGGAGATATTAACAACGATGGAACCGTCGATGCTAAAGATTCAGCCTGGATTCTCCGGTACGCTGCCGCTGTAGGCTCAGGCTATACCCGAACATTGCAGGATTTTATCAAGAATAATGGGCAGATTCACAAGCCGGATATTACAGATGACGGCGATGTACTCACAATTGTTTCCTGGAATGATAACGATCTCAAAAACATGATTACGGTATTCCAGAAAGATTACCCCGACACACAAGTTCAGTACCTGAATTGTGGTGCAAGTTCCGGCGAGGACGCAAGTGCGAAATACCAGTCATTCCTCAACAGCGCCGAAGATGTCGATCTGTTCATTGCAGAATCCGGCTGGATTCTGAAATATATTAATAATGATTTCTATTCCGCACCTTTGTCAAAACTAGGTATCACAGAAGAGAATTATGCTAATGCCTACGAATATACAGTAGATATTGGTACAGACAGCGACGGCATTCTCAGGGGTGCAAGCTGGCAGGCAGCTCCCGGCGGCTATTGCTATAATACAGACCTTGCAAAAGAATACTTCGGTGTCACTACACCGGAAGAAATGCAGGCAAAAATCAGCGACTGGGATAAATTTGCTGCTGCCGGAGAAGAACTTGCCCAGGCAAGCAATTATGAAATCACCATTGCGGCATCTCTGGATGATATGTGGCAGTGTTTCTCCACTTCTACCAATTCTCCCTGGCTTATAGATGGCAAGATCAATACTGCTCCGGCAAAAGAATTTACACAGATGATCCTACCTTATATTCAGAATCATTCTATTGATGTAACAGTTACACAATGGGACAAAGACTGGATGACACTCGGCAAAGAAAATGGCACAATGGGCTATTTCTTCTCCACTTGGTGTCTGACAAAGGGCAACCAACTGGAACAGTACTGCGGAACGGATGGCAACTGGAGAATTGTCAAAGGTCCACAGGAATATTTCTGGGGTGGTTCCTGGCTGTGCCTGTCACCGAACTGTGACAACAAGACAGCAGCGGCGGATTTTGTGAAATATTTCACATGTGACGCAGAAACCATGGAAAAATATGCACTCCAGTCTGGTGACTTTGTCAACAATAAGCTCGTCATGGAAAAAATTGTAAAAGAGGGTTCTAATTCCAATGCACTTCTAGGCGGACAGGATCAGTTTGCTGTTCTGAAAGATGCGGCTGAGAATATCAAACTAAATGAAACAATCACACAATACGACGAGGATTTGAAACTCAGCCTGCGCTACGCATTGCATGCAGAATCCATCTACTCTGCCATCCTTAGCAATGACGTGGACGCTGTTATCACCCAGTTTCTTCAGGAAGCCAAAGGAAAAGTCCCAGCAACTCTGTTCCCGAATGATTCGACAAATACACCAGATCCGACAAATAGCAATCCCTAATGCGATACGAAAAAACTCTGCTGTGAAACCCACAGCAGAGATTTTTTGTAATACTACTTAATTCATGCTTCATTCAGTGCAGAAATTGCCGCAATCACTTCCGGGAGAAGATTTGCCGGGAGTGGCTCATAACGCAACGGTGTCATTATAAAACTGCCCATACCCCTGGTCACCTGTCTGAGATACATGGCAAAATCATGCATTTCTCTTACGGGTACTTCTGCCGTAATTTCCGTATTGCCCTTGCCGACCGGCTGCATTCCTAGAACTCTGCCTCTTCTGCGATTCAATTCTCCCATAATATCACCAGTATTTTCATCCGGTGCAGTGACAGAAAGTGTACTGATCGGCTCCAACATAACTGGCTCAGCACGACGCATACCGTCTTTGAATGCAATCGATGCTGCCATTTTAAATGCCATTTCAGAAGAATCCACAGGATGATAAGAACCATCCAACAGAATTGCTTTCACACCGACAACCGGACAGCCTGCCAACACGCCTTTCTTGACGCACTCCTGCAAGCCTTTTTCAACAGCTGGAAAATAATTCTTCGGTACAGATCCACCGAATACTTTTTCTTCAAAAATCAGCTCATCGCTTACACAAGGCTCAAATGCGATCTTGACATGCCCATACTGTCCGTGACCGCCGGACTGTTTCTTGTGTTTGCCCTCTGCCTCGACTTTTTTCCGGATTGTCTCCCGGTAAGCGATCTGTGGTACAGAGAGTGTCACTTCTGCACCGAACTTTGATTTTAATTTAGAAACTGCAACTTCCAGATGCTGTTCACCGAGTCCGCTCAGAATCTGCTCTTTGGTATCAGCATCCTGTGTATAAACCAAAGTCGGATCTTCTTCGGTAATTCTTTGCATTCCGGCAGAGATCTTGCTTTCATCGCCCTGATTCTTGGCACGGACTGCCATTGCATAACAAGCATGGGGGAATACTGGCATTTCTGCACTGGCAACACATTCTGATGCACAGAGCGTATCACCTGTTCCGGCAGAAATTTTCACAGCAGCGACAATATCTCCTGCTTCCGCAGATTTCACTTCTGTTTGTTTTTTGCCCAGAAGTGTATATAACTTTCCGATTTTTTCCTCTGCACCTGTTCTGGCATTGATTACTGTCATATCAGAACTGATCTTACCGGATAAAATTTTAAGATAAGACATTTTGCCCACAAATGCATCTGCAACCGTCTTGCACACCAAAGCCACAAGAGGCTTTTCCGTATCACATTCCAGTGCAAGCACATCCTCACCAGAAACAGCTTGTACAGGAATCACTTCATCCGCAGACGGTACAAGCAGTGTAAATTCTTTCAACAGCATATCAATTCCCGCCATTGTCAATGCAGATGTGCAGACAACCGGCGTAATCAAGCCACGGTTCATGCCATCATGAATACCATCAATCAATTCTTTCTGTGTGAATGGCTCACCCTCAAAGAATTTTTCCATCAAGGCATCATCTGTTTCCGCAACGGCTTCTGAAATTGCCGCAACAAGACCATCCAGACGATATTCTTTTTCTGCCATGTCCAGATCTGAAACTTCCATTTCAACAGCCTTACCATCTTTGTCATAGCAATAGGCTTTCATTTCGATCAGATTCAGATAAGATACAATCTGTGCATTGCGGATCACCGGAACCACAACCGGGCAGACCGTAGAACCGAATACAGTTTTCAGCTCCGTGAGCGTATTATAGAAATTTGCATCTTTATCATCAATTTTTGTTACTGCAAACATAGTTGCCTTATGCAGAGCCTTTGCAGTCTCATATGCTTTCTTTGTCCCAACACGGACACCAGATTTTGCAGAGACAGCAATCAAAACAGTATCTGCCGCTGCAATGCCGGACAATTCTTCGCCCGCAAAATCGAGAATACCGGGTGTATCCAGCAAATTCATCCAGTAATCTTCATACTGGAAACCTGCCAATGCTGTAGAAACAGAAGCTTTGCGTCTGATTTCTTCCAGATCAAAATCACAGACTGTCGTACCGTCTGCAATTTTGCCGTGTCTGTCGGATGCACCTGCACAGAACAGCAATGCCTCCGCCAGAGAAGTCTTGCCTGAGCCGTGATGTCCAGTGAGTGCAATATTCTTGATTTTGTCTGCATGGAATTGATTCATAGATTCATACTCCTTTAATAAAAAAATTTAAAAACATACAACAGGATCAAAATATTCTGTTGTATCCACGGATTTTAATATTATTTATTATAGCACTATTGCACAATTTTTGCAATCCAAAATCAATAATTTCTATATATATTCTATATTTTGCATCTAAAATTTAGTGATTCTGCACAAATTGAAAACCGCCATGATGAAAAATCACAGCGGTTTTAGTCAATTTTTGTTAATTCAGCAAAACAGCTGCCCATCCCTCACGCTCCTGCATTCTGATCTCAGAGAATCCATGCTGTTTCAATACAGAAATCACTTCATCCGCACGCTCGGAAATAATGCCGGATACAATCAGATAACCATCTGGCTTTAAAAATCTCCGGAATAAACCAGCCATTGCGATTAAAACATCCGCCACGATATTGGCACAGATCAGATCATAATTTCCGCCAATCTGCTCGCATAAGCCGGAATCCTGACAAATATCACCACAATAAGCCCGATAGTTTTCTACCGGAATATGATTCTTTCCTGCATTCTCAATTGCAGTCCGGACGGAATTTTCCACAATATCAACAGCGGTTGCCGATTCTGCCCCTAAAAGCATTGCCCCAATGGAGAGAATCCCGCTTCCACAGCCGAGATCTAAAATTTTGTCCTGTTTCTGCAAGACTGTTTCCAGTAATTCCAGACAGAGCCTTGTTGTATGATGCTGACCTGTACCAAAACTGGATGCAGGGTCGATTTCCAACACAATTCTCTGATTTTCTGCCGGGATTTCCTCCCAGGACGGCTTGATCAGCAATTTCTCTCCGACTGTGATCGGCTTGAAATACTGTTTCCAGTTGTTTGCCCAGTCGTCTTCTTTCACAGAGTTTGTATACAATTCCAGACTGCCAAAAAATCCTGAATTTTCAGAATGTTTCAGCTGTTCCAGTAAATTCTTCACAGCAAGCATCTGTTCTGCACCCTGTGCATCATCCGGCAGATAGAACGTCACGCTTGTTTGGCAATCCGCAAGACCCATTAAATCCTGGTCGATATAATCCCATTGTCCCTGTTTATTTTCTAAAAATTCCTGAAAACTTTCTTTATCCTGTGTCACAAATCCTTTGACACCCAGATCCGTCAGCATGGCACAGAGTATCTCTAGTGCCGGTGTTTCGGTCATAATCTTCACTTCGATCCAGTTCAGATTCATAATACAAAAGCCTCTCTTTCTTATAAAAATTTTGCGATATCCTATAATTTTTTATAATTTTGCTTTAACTGTTGTAACCCTCCTATTATTCCTCATTTAGAAATCCAATTGTAACAATCTTAAGCATATCATCCCTATAGGTACATTTTATTTCAATATCATCGATTTTCTTGGTATATCTATAATAACTAGTTGCTTCGTCCGTATCATACAAATCCATAAAAGCCAAATGTTCCGCTTGTGCTTTATAAGTCGCATGAATGCCAAGTCCATTCAAAGAAATCGGAATATCATCCATCTCTAGGTTATCTTCAAAAGAAAAAACTAGCTTACAAATTGGGGCATCATAAAAATCCTCCTTATTTTCACAATCTGTTACAACAACCCCTCCAATATAGTTTCCATAATATGTAATTGATGCAGATGCTCGGTGGGTTGACTCATTGATAGATAGTGGATGTTCCTCCGTTTCCTGTATGGCAAATCCTTCTCCAAGACTATGCAGTGTACAAGGAATAGACAGTGGCTCTCCATTTATGTAGATCGCCTGACAAAGTGTTTCAGCAGTCCACTCTTCTGCCGGAATGGTAATTGGATCTACATCCAAAGCTGCTTGAAGCTTTTGTCGCACATCATCAGGAATTTCAGACACAGAATTATCAGCTATATCTTGTGATTCTACACTCGAAACCTCAGATGTCATACTATCTTGTCTTCCACAACCACCAAATAGTGATACAGCAAAAATTAAGAATAAGATTAACTTCTTTTTCATGATTCCTCCTTAATGTTCTTTTTATGTTTGCAATCATTTTTGGATAGATTATTCGTTTTACTGCAAATTTGAAATGCTGTAATACAATAGGGAGAGGATATGCTCCATTCCTAGCTTTTTATCTCTGCATCCCTGCATAGCATTATGCAAACAAGTGTGATAGCCCTCCGTATTTCATGCAGAACCGCCGGTTTTTTTACCGACGGTTCTGGATTCTTAATCGTTTTCGTATTTAAAAATTATGATAATTAAAATTAATTTTTAATTGCTCGGTGTTAAACTCGCAGAGCGTAAGGAAATCCAGCCTTCCTGACCCTCATAACGAACTTTTCCCCACTTGAAGTCACTGTCTATCTGCACAACATCGAGACATGTTCCTGCCGGAACTGTCTGCAATGTCTCCGCATCTGCATCTGGTTCAGCCAGTAAACTCAAATCTTTGAGAATATAAAATCTCACCGTCATGTACAGATCCTGTTCTTTGATCTGGAACAGGAAAGCTTCTGCCTGTTCTTCCGGTACATAAACCGGAAGGGTTTCTTCTGTCGGGGCAATATTTTCCGGATTCACATCTGGTGCTACTTCCGGTGCAGGTGCAAGCAAGACAATTTGGATATTATCCAAGTTCTGTGCTGTATCCTGCACATCCTGTACTTCCGGAGCATTTCCGGACTGTTCCGCATTCTGCGGATTGTCAATCTTCTCCGGAACTTCTTCGATCGGATCAATCAGAATTTCAGCCTGTGATCCGCCGGATGGCATTGCAAGCTCTGGTTTTACTGTCTGCGTTGCAATGCAGGTTGTTGTTTCTTCTGTTGCCTTGGTAATAATCACAACTTCGTGTAACGGAGTTGTTGTACTGATCGGCGGTGCTGTATACATTACCACTTCATGGACTGTTGTTGTCGCTGCTGTTGTTTCTGTTACCGGAGCTGTCTCAGCATTCACGACTGCTGTTGTAGCGACAAATTCCGGGGCTGTCTCAGGAACTGTTTCAGGAATTGTTACTACAACCGGTGCGGTCGCAGGCACTTCCGGAATCATCTCCGGTGCTGTTTCAGGTGCTGTTTCGGGTGTTATATCCTGATCTGCACTCTGTACAGCATCCTGTACACCGGAAGATACTGTATTTCCTGTCCCTGTTGTCCTGAAAATGCGCAGTGAAGTCATACTTGCCACACCGTATGCTTCATTCAGAGAAGTACTTTGGCTGCCGGGGTCGAGCATCCTAATTTCTGAGTCTTTCACATAGTCTACTGCGACAAAATGCGCTCCATACTTCACCTGTGCAATCACAGAGTAGCCATCCGCAAGAAGCTGCTGTACTTTCTGAATTTTCTGCTCGTCAGTGCCATACAGATTCACTCTGCTGTCGAATCTGAAATCTGGTGCATAATACGCTAATGCGCTCCAGTTCAGATCACCGTCTGCTGAAAAACCGCCGTTCTGATTTAAAAACTCGATCAGAACACCCGGATTGAAGTCAGAATCCGTTACCGCACCGGATTTAACCATCAGCATGGCAGAAGAGGTCACTGCACAGCCGTACTTTGCAACAGTTCCCCCGTTTGTTCCCAATGTCATACTGCTCCAGCTGCTGCCGGTCTGCTTCCAGCTCTTATAGTTATTTGTCACACTAGCGTAGATTAAAGAGCTTCCCAACAGTGCTGCGCTAAGTACAACGGATGCAACTGTGCTGAGTACCTTGACTTTGCCTTTTAAAAATGACATCCGCTATCATCTTTGCTACTTAAAATATGGACAAATACGCCCATAGCAAGAAAATTCCCGTGTAATCCACGGTATTTATTTACAATTGCATGATTCCTGCCATTTTGTAAATACTCTTTTTTTCTTGAGTAGCGACTCCTTTCTTAAAAATATAAGACTATTTTACCTTTGGTTTTGAGTGTTTTACCATTGACCAACTGCATCCGCAGTTCCGCCTGCTGTCAAGTCAGCACAAACTATGCCATAGGATTTCTGGCATCTTCGGACTTTACACACTTGTCACCTTCTATCCGCATATGTCTATATGTTTCTATCCTCCTTTCATTTCTAATTATTTTTCTTGTTTTGCTGTTTTTCAAGCTTTCGTCTTTGCGCCTGTTCTTTCTCGAACTGCTCACGGGATGCCTGCCACTGAAGATATGTCCTGGCAAGCTGTGGTGTTGTCATAATGTCTGATTCTGTCGCTTGCTTATGACTGTAGAGCAGTACATCAAGAGCCGTAAATAATTCACTCTCCGGACAGAAGAAACGGGACTGAAAAGCCAGCTCATTCACAGTTGCACTGTCTGGTAAACGCAGCTGGCGGCGCATGTGCTGGAACAACGCCGTTGCACACTGCTGCGGTGTCATATGAAGTAATTTCTTCCGGAAGAAAAATTCCTGCATTGCTGGAAGTTTCCAATAAATCATGCCTGCAAACAAAGCAAGCAGTAATAGTACAAAGCCCCACTGCATAATAATCTGATTTTCCGCCTGTGACTGTTCCGGAATATCCATGCTGGGCACAGTAGGTTCAAAACTCAGCCAACCGTAGCCAGAAATATATACTTCCGGGAATGCATGTGCATCACGGACTTTAATCAGATAATTTGTTTCATGATGATCAATCCTGGAATCATATAACTCACTTAAGCTATAACCCTGTGTGTATCTTGCCGGAAGTCCTGCGCTCCGGCATAATAATACCATTGCCGTAGCAAATTCATAGCAGACACCTGTCCTGCTCTGCGTCAGAAAAGATTCCGCATTCTCGCCACGGGATTTCTGATAACTCTGATCATAGACAAAACCCTGCTGTATAAAATACTGCTCAATTGCCTGAGCTTTCTCAAAATCCGAATGACAGCCGGCTGTAATCTCCTGTGCAAGCAAATCAATGGCATCACTCTGGAAGTCCACAGCATTCACGAAATCCAGATAGGAATATGCATTGCTGTATTCACGATCTGCCCGGATTAATAATGCCGCCTGTTCTGGATCTCTGGCTTCCAGAATTTCGATTGCCATGAGCAACAGATCATGATAATTCTGATTGGATAATTTTCTCAGAACTGGATTCACGGCTTCATATTTCGCATAAGTATCAGAATAATACTGTAAAGAAACACCATTGGCAAAACTTGGTGCAGCAACTGTATTCATGAGCGTTTGCTTTACATAATCTTTGTCAATCTCACTGCCTAACACCAGTGTTCTGGTCGGAGACGGCAGAACCTGTGTGGTAAATTTCGTATAGAGATATAAATCTCTGAGATCCTGTTCCGGAAGGGTCATCCCTGCAAATTCCGTCAGGTCATATGTTTCTGCAAAATCCTGATCCAAAGCAGCCGCATCCAGAATGGCTTGCAGGACATCCTGCGGCTTGTCTGTCATTGGTTCTTGCAGATCTCCGGACGGCTTGTCATAGCTTTCTGAAACATTCCAGGAATCTTCATCGCCATTATAGTAAGAATATGTTTGTGTCCGCAATCTCAAAGATTCCGGAGAATTGACATAATAAATCGTTCTTGTGTTATTCGATACAGAAACAGAATTATCTGTTGTATCCGTAAACATACTGATCGCATTCATGAGAATATCCGACCAGGAGCTGTAAGACATTGCATTATCGATAAATTCTCTGTCCGGTGTAATTTTCGGCTTGAGAATCACAGAAGCCAATACAGAAAATGCAAGCACATACATAGCAATTGAAATTTTTCCCTGTGAACTGGGAATATACCGCTGTTTATCCGTGTCCCGGAGCATCCGGCAGTAAATCATTAACAGAAAATAACTTGCCAGTAAGACAATCACCAGAAAAGCCGGCATATGCTGACCTTCTTTTGCATAGAAACTCAAAGGGATCAGCATAATCAGAAACTGCATACTCATCCGGTATCGGGTTTTCGCAAAATAATAGACAATACTTGTCAGAAACCCAAGCATTAACAAATAAATCGCCGCTGTGTACCATCCTGAAAATGAAACAACACTCTGTGGTGTCAGAAACCACACCAGGAAACTGATTGGATAATCTTTCCGTCCCCAGTTGATAATCATTCCGATCAGTTCCAATCCTGCGAACATGTAAACCAGATAGCACAGCGGACCAATCCACTTATGCTTTGCCACGAAATCATAAAATTTCATCATGCACCAGCCGGCAGGAACTGCAAGCAATGTATAGAGAAAAAACCTGTCTGTATCATAATAATACATCACAGTCATAATCAGAAAACCAGCATAAGCAAGTACAGGATCACTATCATCAGATTCCCGCAGTTTCCGCATAATAGGTATTTGCAGAAAATTCTGCAATTTTGATTTCAGACTCACGAAAACACCTCACTTTTTCAGGTTCTTCATGGCAAAATCTTCACCCAGTTCCCAGAGGGAATCCAGTCCCAAGAGCATGGCACTACGGATCCCTACTGGACAAACAGCAGCCACATAACCCTTGTCCTTGAAAGATGCCAACTGCATAGCAAGATCCTCATCCGGTTTTGTGGTATAAATTAAATAGGCACCAGATTTTTCCTGCAAAGCATTCAAATCCATTCTATGAGAATCATTCACGAAATCCGCAGCGGCAAGTTCCAGTGCCGCATTTCTCACATCGTCTTCTTGTTCCAGTAACAAACATTTCCAGTTATGATCTGTGGAAAACCGGAGTGTACAAGGAATCCCCTGTTTCACAAGCAGCATGAGAAATCCTAATGCACCCTCCATCATGATTTCCCGGCGTTTCAGATCTTCCTCCTGATTTTCAGGATGCAGATCCAGGATCAGGGTCGGCTGTGTCGTAGATGCCGCCTCATCCATCCGCACCATTAATTTTTGCCTTTTTGCGGACATCTTCCAGTTGATCCGCCGGAGATTATCCCCATCGACATATTCTCTGTGAATATAGCCCGGCATGGATTTTGCTGAGAAAGATACTGCTGATTCTTCTTCCTCATCCTGCGTGAGAATCACATCACTGACCGCATGGAGCATCATTCCTGCACCCGACAGCTCCGGAATTTCCGGAATGACATTAACTCTAACAACAATAGAAAAACGCTTCATCACAAAACCAAAAATCCCTAAATAATCATATACAGCCGGATCTTTCAGCTGGATCACGCCCAATCCTGCATATTTTGCAGTCATCCGGCTGGTAATTTCAGACGGCTCTTGTGTACCAACTGCACTGATCATCACTCTGTCATCCTGCTGAATCAGATTTGCAGACGTAGAAAGATAACAATGCAGGAACGGTGCAGGAAATCTTGTCCCTGTCTGCGTTGTCACATAAGCTGAAAATTCCCTGCCCTTGGCAAGATAATCCGGTGCTTTTAATCTGATTTTCATTTTTTTAACTGTATAAGAACTGATCACAAATGACAGCAAAGGTGCAATAATGAGAAAGCTCCAGACAACTACACCAATATCACCATCAAGATAGTTCGTAAATACATATGCCATACCAAAGATCAGAATTAATTCGAAAAGAAATTTAAAACGTTCTAGGAATGCAGATAATTTATTCATGTAATTTCACCATCAGGCATTCGCCGGAACAGGGATTGTTTCCAGTAACTGCTTGACAAAAGCTTCCGGAGATCCCAGCGTATTCCTGCCTTTCGGCGATAACAAAATCCTGTGTGCCAGTACCGGAACTGCCAGATCTTTCACATCATCTGGTGTGACAAAACTCCTGTTATGCACGAATGCAGAAGCTCTTACGGCTTTGTAGCAGGCAATACTCCCACGAGGACTGACACCCAATGCAGATAAATCACTTTCTCTAGTAGCACGGACTAATGCCAGAATATACTTACGCACGGAATCGGCAACTTGTACGGTATTGACTTTTTTCTGCAAGGTACAAACTTCTTCTGTGGAAATAATTGGGTGGGAAATATTCCCGATCGGATTACCCTCACCATTGCGTTCTAAAATTGCAAGCTCTTCCTGTGCGGTCGGATAGCCCATTGAAATCTTCATAAAAAACCGATCCATCTGGGCTTCCGGCAAATGATAAGTACCATAAGTCTCCACGGGGTTCTGTGTCGCAATGACCATAAACGGCTCAGGCAGGATATGTGTCTGCCCGTCAAGACTGATTTGGTGTTCTTCCATAATCTCTAATAAAGCCGACTGTACTTTCGGGGATGCCCTGTTGATCTCATCCGCCAACAGGAAATTGCAGACCGCTGCACCCTCTCTGTATTCAAGTGATCCATCTTTCTGATTCACAACAGAATAGCCGGTAATATCTGACGGCATAATATCTGGTGTCAACTGAATCCTGTGAAATTCACCACCGACAGAACGGGACAATGCCGCCGCAAGCTGTGTTTTTCCAACACCGGGGACATCTTCTAATAAAATATGTCCACCACAAAGCATAGAAATCACTGCCAACAAAACAGTTTCTTCCTTGCCGATGATCACCTGACCGACACTTTTTAGAATTTTTTCTACATCGTTCTGCATAAATAATATCC
>CAMWOX010000027.1 GCA_947175975.1 uncultured Ruminococcus sp. | reverse complement strand
CCTTACCGGGATCTTGTTTTTAAAATCCGTCCGACTGGATTCAAACATACTGGATTATTTCCGGAACAGGCTGTGAACTGGGATTTTATGGATAAATTGATTAAAAATAACGAGAAGAAAATTAGTGTTCTGAATTTATTTGCTTATACCGGAGGGGCGACTTTGGCTTGTGCCAATGCAGGAGCAGAAGTATGCCATGTAGATGCATCCAAAGGCATGGTGCAGTGGGCAAGAGAGAATGCGGCATTGTCCGGATTACAGGATCAGCCGATCCGTTGGATTGTGGATGACTGTGAAAAATTCACGCTCCGGGAAATTCGCCGGGGCAGAAGATATGATGCCATTATTATGGATCCTCCCAGTTACGGCAGAGGGCCAGGCGGAGAAGTCTGGAAACTTGAAAACTGCATTTATGATCTGGTGCATAACTGTGTGAATGTTCTGAGCGATCATCCGGTATTTTTTATGATCAACAGCTATACAACAGGGTTGTCGCCCTCTGTCATGGGGTATATTCTGGATGGGTTGCTGACAAGGAAATTTGGAGGATATGTGTATTTTGATGAAATTGGTCTTCCGGTAGAGCAGAGCGGTATGTGTCTGCCGTGTGGCTCAACAGCTGTTTGGTGCAGTGAAAATACTGAGGGATTGTTTTATGGCAGAGCATGAGATGATTCGTGCGGAACATCTCTGGTTTCGCTACCCGACTGATACAGATGCCGAACAGGAAAATGACTGGATTCTGAAAGATATTTCATTGGAGATCAAAAAAGGCAGTTTTACAGCGATTTTAGGACATAACGGAAGCGGAAAATCAACGCTGGCAAAGCATATGAATGCAATCCTGATCCCAGAAAAAGGAAGCCTTTTTGTTGCCGGATTGAATACACGCAAAGAAGAGAATTTGTTTGCCATTCGGCAAAAAGCCGGTATGGTGTTCCAGAATCCGGATAATCAGATCGTTGCTTCTATTGTAGAAGAAGATGTTGCATTTGCACCGGAAAATCTGGGCGTTCCGCCGGAAGAAATTCGGAAACGGGTAGACAGTGCATTAAGATCTGTCAAGATGTATGAATATAGAAATCATGCACCCTCTCAGCTTTCAGGAGGGCAGAAACAGCGTGTTGCAATTGCAGGTGTGATCGCCATGCAGCCGGAGTGTATTATTCTGGATGAACCGACAGCTATGCTCGATCCGCAGGGCAGACAGGAAGTCATGGAAACGATTTTAAAATTAAACCGGGAACAGGGGATTACAATTATACTAATTACGCATTACATGGAAGAGGCAGCACTTGCAGAACGTGTTGTAGTAGTAGATGATGGACGGATTATTTTAGATGATCTGCCAAGAAAAGTGTTTTCTCAGGTAGAGCATATGAAAGCATTGGGACTTGATGTGCCGCAGGTGACAGAACTGGCGTGGGAGCTGAAGAAGGCAGGTTATGCGATTTCTCCGGAAATTCTCACAGAACAGGAATGTGTTGTGGCATTGGAGAAGTTATTTTAGAATCAGAGAAAGGACAGAGACAAGGAAAAATGGCAATTCTGAAAACAGAAGGTCTGACCTATGTGTATAGCGCAGGCACTCCATTTGAAAAAACAGCAGTTGACCATGTAGAGTTGGAACTGGAAGCGAACCAGATGATCGGTGTGATCGGGCATACCGGTTCTGGAAAATCCACGCTGATGCAGCATTTTAATGGTCTGTTGCAGCCGACATCCGGAAAAATTTATCTGGATAACCGAGACATCTGGGCGGATAAGTCCCGGTTGCGTGAGGTGCGTTTTCAGGTCGGACTTGTGTTCCAGTATCCGGAATACCAGTTGTTTGAAGAAACAGTGTACAAGGATATTGCATTCGGTCCAAAAAATATGAATCTGGGTGAAGCAGAAATTAGAACTAGAGTATTGGAAACAGCGCAGATGCTTGGAATTGACAAAAAATTGCTGGAACGTTCACCGTTTGCATTATCGGGCGGTCAGAAACGTCGTGCAGCAATTGCAGGTGTGATGGCAATGCGTCCAAAGATTCTGATTCTGGATGAACCATGTGCCGGATTAGATCCGAAAGGAAGGAACTTAATGCTCCATCAGATCCGGGATTATCAGAAAAAAACAGGAAGTACAGTATTGTTAGTTTCGCATAGCATGGAGGATGTGGCGGAATTTACGGAAAAATTATTAGTCATGAGTCAGGCAAAGTTATTTTGCTATGAAGAGACCAATCTGGTATTCCGCAGGTCGGAAGAACTGAAAGCATTGGGGTTGCAAGTACCGCAGATTGCGTCCGTGATGCAGATGCTCCGGAAAAAAGGGTATGAATTGCCAGAGGATTTGTACACGGTCGCACAGGCAAAACAGGCGATTTTGAATCTATTGCGAAAGGATGGGAAGTCATGCTGAAAGATATTACATTGGGGCAGTATTTTCCGGTGGACAGCGTGATTCATAAGCTTGATCCCAGATTTAAGATTATCAATACTTTGTTGTTTATTATGATGCTCTTTGCCGGAAATCATGCTGTGAATTTAGTAATAGGTGCAGTATTTGTCATTCTGGTGCAGGGATTATCAAAAATTCCATTCCAGATGGGTATCAAAAGTATCAAGCCGATTTTTCCGGTTCTGGTGTTTACAGCGATATTAAATCTGGTATTTATTGATACAGGAGAAACGCTCTGGAGCTGGAAATTCCTGAAAATTACAGAGGGCGGCTTGCAGACAAGTGCTTTTATGATAGGCAGGATTATTTTGTTAATTATAGGATCATCCATGCTGACATATACAACTTCGCCCATTTTATTGACGGATGCAATAGAGAGTCTGTTATCGCCATTGAAGAAAGTAAAATTTCCGGTACATGAGATGGCAATGATGATGTCCATTGCATTGAGATTTATTCCAACGCTGATTGAAGAGACGGATAAGATCATGGCAGCACAAAAAGCCAGAGGTGCGATGCTGGATAACGGAAAACTGCTGGATCGTGTGAAAGCTATGATTCCGATTCTGATTCCGTTGTTTGTATCCGCATTCCGCAGAGCAGAGGAATTAGCAACCGCCATGGAATGCCGTTGTTACCAGGGTGGAGAGGGGAGAACCAGATTAAGAGAATTAAAAGCGACATGGAAAGACTATTGCAGTCTAACAGTCTGCGGATTATTTTTACTGTTGATTATGATATTAAACAGCATCATCAGCTACTAGAAAGGAATGTAGAATCATTATGGCTATGATGGAAAAACCGAAACCAAAATCAAATAAAACAGCTGTTCAGATCGAAGAACCAAGACCGGTCTGGCTTCAAAAACTGGATGAGATCTATTTCTGGGAAGTATTAGCATTTGTAATCCCGTTTTTGTTGATGGGTTATGCTTTTAAGAAAGCAGAAATGCATCCATTTGGGGATAAGCAATTTTTGGTAACAGACCTATGGCATCAGTATTATCCGTTTTTTCAGCTTTTGCATGAGAAACTGAAAACAGGTGGATCGATAGTATATTCCTGGCGGACAGGCATCGGCACGAACTTTCTGGCATTAATTGCTTATTATGCAGCAAGTCCCCTGAATTTACTGGCATTATTTATGAATCTGGAGAATCTCAGAGACGGAATGATGCTGATCCTGATGCTGAAATTTTCTTTTGCGGGATTTTTTATGGCAAAATGTCTGCGATATGTATTTAGCAGGAATGATTTGTCGATTACAATATTCGGGATCATGTATGCATTATGCAGTTACATGATGGGATATTACTGGAATACAATCTGGATTGATACAGTCGCCATGCTGCCGCTTGTCATGATGGGACTGACAATGCTTGTCCGGGAGGGAAAGTGCAGAGTATATGTGATCTCTTTGGCATTGGCATTGTTCTCGAATTATTATATTGCATATTTTATCTGTATTTTTACAGTGATTGCTTTTTTCTGTCTGTGTTTGTATGAGAACTTGAAAATCAAGAAATTTTTCAAACGTTTTGCGTTGATCACAGGCGGATCGCTCCTGGGTGCAGGATTATCAGCGTTTATTTTATTGCCAACGTTTTTTGCGTTGCAGTTGACACACAGTGCGAACAATTCTTTTCCGAAATCGATTTCATTTTATGAATCCTGGAGAGATATTGTTTCCAATATGCTGGCTTATACAGAGCCGACTTCCAAAGAAGGCTTGCCAAATTTGTATTGCGGATTATTGCCGGTATTATTATTAGGGGCATTTCTGATTGCAAAGAAAATCAGAATCCGGGAAAAAATTTCGGCAGTGTTAATTCTGGCATTTCTGATTGTCAGCTGTAACATGAATTATTTGAATTTTATCTGGCATGGATTTCACTTCACGAATATGCTGCCTTACAGATTTTCGTTCCTGTTTTCGTTTGTGATGCTGATCATGGCTTACCGGGCATATCAGGTTTTATTAGAAGAATTACATATTCTGCATTGGGTAGCAATGATTCTGGTAGGTGCAGGATTCTGCTGGCTGGCTTATGGATCAGGCATCCAGGAAGAGGAAGAACATGCATTTGTGAAATCCTGTATCATTCTTGGTGGTGTGTATTTAATCGTTATTTTATGCAGGCTGTTTGCACCGAAAGCAGTCGTACAGGTTCTGCTTGCCGGCGTCGTCGGTTTTGAAATGGTCGGACAGGCAGTCCGTGGTGTGGAAGCTGTCGGCAGCTCCGGATATTCGTCTTATCCGGCAAACAATAGTGAAGTACAAGCATTACTGGATTTGGAAGATGACAGCGATGTGTTTCACAGAACGGAATTAAGCATGTGGTATTCCCTGAATGATCCATCATTGTATGAATATAACGGTGTTTCACAGTTTTCTTCTATGGCGAATGAAAGTATCTCAACATTCTGCCGCAAGATTGGTCTGCCGGCTTCGGAGGCTGGAAACAGATATTATTATGCCAATACTTCACCGCTGACGAATTTATTGATGGATGTGCGTTATATGATCGCAAAGGATGGCTACAATGCGGATTCTGTCACAATGAATAAAATCAGTCAGAATGGTTCAAGTGCATTATATGAGAGTGTATATAATCTGGGATTGGGCTTTATGATGCCGGAACTGCTGAAAGAATATGAACTGGAAGATATGAATAATCCATTCGAACAGCAGAATTTATTATTCCAGAAACTGACAGGAATTGAAGAGCCTTTATTTAAGCAGACGGATATTACGCATGTCGGACATCAGGGTTTTGATGTTTCCAGGCTTGACTATGGTAAATATAGTTATACAAAACAGGAGGATGCACCGGATACAGTATTTCTGAAATATAATTATACAACGACACAGACAGGATTGGCATATGCCTATGCAAAAGTTCCGGATGCGGATTATCTGGAAGTTTACCGGGATAATGCCGAACAGTTGCATCGATATAATATTGGCAGACAGCCATATATTACACCAATTGGCTATTTCCAGGCAGGAGAACTAGTGAATCTACGCTGTACGATGAAAGACAGCATCATCAGCTACTAGAAAGGAATGTAGAATCATTATGGCTATGATGGAAAAACCGAAACCAAAATCAAATAAAACAGCTGTTCAGATCGAAGAACCAAGACCGGTCTGGCTTCAAAAACTGGATGAGATCTATTTCTGGGAAGTATTAGCATTTGTAATCCCGTTTTTGTTGATGGGTTATGCTTTTAAGAAAGCAGAAATGCATCCATTTGGGGATAAGCAATTTTTGGTAACAGACCTATGGCATCAGTATTATCCGTTTTTTCAGCTTTTGCATGAGAAACTGAAAACAGGTGGATCGATAGTATATTCCTGGCGGACAGGCATCGGCACGAACTTTCTGGCATTAATTGCTTATTATGCAGCAAGTCCCCTGAATTTACTGGCATTATTTATGAATCTGGAGAATCTCAGAGACGGAATGATGCTGATCCTGATGCTGAAATTTTCTTTTGCGGGATTTTTTATGGCAAAATGTCTGCGATATGTATTTAGCAGGAATGATTTGTCGATTACAATATTCGGGATCATGTATGCATTATGCAGTTACATGATGGGATATTACTGGAATACAATCTGGATTGATACAGTCGCCATGCTGCCGCTTGTCATGATGGGACTGACAATGCTTGTCCGGGAGGGAAAGTGCAGAGTATATGTGATCTCTTTGGCATTGGCATTGTTCTCGAATTATTATATTGCATATTTTATCTGTATTTTTACAGTGATTGCTTTTTTCTGTCTGTGTTTGTATGAGAACTTGAAAATCAAGAAATTTTTCAAACGTTTTGCGTTGATCACAGGCGGATCGCTCCTGGGTGCAGGATTATCAGCGTTTATTTTATTGCCAACGTTTTTTGCGTTGCAGTTGACACACAGTGCGAACAATTCTTTTCCGAAATCGATTTCATTTTATGAATCCTGGAGAGATATTGTTTCCAATATGCTGGCTTATACAGAGCCGACTTCCAAAGAAGGCTTGCCAAATTTGTATTGCGGATTATTGCCGGTATTATTATTAGGGGCATTTCTGATTGCAAAGAAAATCAGAATCCGGGAAAAAATTTCGGCAGTGTTAATTCTGGCATTTCTGATTGTCAGCTGTAACATGAATTATTTGAATTTTATCTGGCATGGATTTCACTTCACGAATATGCTGCCTTACAGATTTTCGTTCCTGTTTTCGTTTGTGATGCTGATCATGGCTTACCGGGCATATCAGGTTTTATTAGAAGAATTACATATTCTGCATTGGGTAGCAATGATTCTGGTAGGTGCAGGATTCTGCTGGCTGGCTTATGGATCAGGCATCCAGGAAGAGGAAGAACATGCATTTGTGAAATCCTGTATCATTCTTGGTGGTGTGTATTTAATCGTTATTTTATGCAGGCTGTTTGCACCGAAAGCAGTCGTACAGGTTCTGCTTGCCGGCGTCGTCGGTTTTGAAATGGTCGGACAGGCAGTCCGTGGTGTGGAAGCTGTCGGCAGCTCCGGATATTCGTCTTATCCGGCAAACAATAGTGAAGTACAAGCATTACTGGATTTGGAAGATGACAGCGATGTGTTTCACAGAACGGAATTAAGCATGTGGTATTCCCTGAATGATCCATCATTGTATGAATATAACGGTGTTTCACAGTTTTCTTCTATGGCGAATGAAAGTATCTCAACATTCTGCCGCAAGATTGGTCTGCCGGCTTCGGAGGCTGGAAACAGATATTATTATGCCAATACTTCACCGCTGACGAATTTATTGATGGATGTGCGTTATATGATCGCAAAGGATGGCTACAATGCGGATTCTGTCACAATGAATAAAATCAGTCAGAATGGTTCAAGTGCATTATATGAGAGTGTATATAATCTGGGATTGGGCTTTATGATGCCGGAACTGCTGAAAGAATATGAACTGGAAGATATGAATAATCCATTCGAACAGCAGAATTTATTATTCCAGAAACTGACAGGAATTGAAGAGCCTTTATTTAAGCAGACGGATATTACGCATGTCGGACATCAGGGTTTTGATGTTTCCAGGCTTGACTATGGTAAATATAGTTATACAAAACAGGAGGATGCACCGGATACAGTATTTCTGAAATATAATTATACAACGACACAGACAGGATTGGCATATGCCTATGCAAAAGTTCCGGATGCGGATTATCTGGAAGTTTACCGGGATAATGCCGAACAGTTGCATCGATATAATATTGGCAGACAGCCATATATTACACCAATTGGCTATTTCCAGGCAGGAGAACTAGTGAATCTACGCTGTACGATGAAAGACGAAGCCAAGAGCGGGACTGTTTACATTTATTTTTATGAGTTGAACGAAGAGGTACTCCGGGAGGGATATGCATTATTACAGAATAGCACACTGGAACTGACAGAGATAAGCGATACCAAAGTTTCAGGGCAGATAACGGCACAGCAGGATGGTGTATTATATTTATCCATTCCGTATGAAGATGGCTGGAGTATCTGGGTAGATGGTCAAAAATCAGAAGTGATTTCTTTGTTTGATGCGATGTGTGGTGTTGAATTAAACGCAGGTTCGCATGAAATTTTACTGAAATACAGTCCAAAAGGCTTTGTGCCGGGTGTTTTGATCAGTATTGGCAGTCTTGGAATTTTGATTTTAGTATGGCTCTGGGAACGGAAACATCCGGAGAAACCAGAGGAAGAACTGGAACAGGATGCAGAATCCGAATTGGCAGAAGAGACTGAAACTGTTGAAGTGGATGATGTATTTAACCAGTATTACAGTAATAAACAGATCCAACCGGAACAAATTGATCCAGAAGAGGATTTATTGTCAGAGGAACAGTTAGCGGCATATCTCCAGGGAGAAGTGGATAATCCGGAAGAACAGGAGAATTTATGAGAAATCTGAAAGTAATGATGTCCTATCGGGGGACAGCATATCATGGATTCCAGATCCAGGAAAATAGTCTTACTGTGCAAGAAGTCGTGGAAAAGTGTGTGGGAAAAGTCCTGAATGAGCCTGTTTCCATTCAGGGCTGTTCCCGGACGGATACTGGTGTTCATGCCAGACAGTTTTGTTTTTCCGTTCAGACAAACAGCAGGATTCATGAACTGGGATTTGTCCGGGGTGTGAATGGAGAACTTCCGGCGGATATTTCGATTCTTTCCTGTGAAGAGGTTGATCCGGATTTTCATGCCAGATTCAGCTGCAAAGGGAAAGAATATGTCTATCTGATGCATAACAGTGAATGCAAAGATCCATTTACAAAAGATCTGGCATATCATTATCGAAGAAAATTTAATTTGCAGCTTGTCCAGGAAACGGCGAAATGTTTTATTGGCACAAAGGATTTCCGGGCATTTTGTACAGATAATGGCAGGAACAATATAAATACGATTCGGACTGTCCGGCATTTTGAAATCCGGAAACAAGATGAGAAGATTTATTTTCAGATTCAGGGTGATGGCTTTCTGTATCATATGGTCAGAATTATTGTCGGAACTTTGATTGATGTGAATGAAGGAAAGATTCTGCCGGAACAGTTGGATCAGATTTTTGCATCCGGCAATCGGCTGTTGGCAGGCAGAACAGCTCCGGCACAGGGCTTGTATTTAAATCAGGTATTCTATTCATAAAACAGGAGGATTTTTTCATGGCAAAGACAATAGATGTCGTACAGCTGAGAGAACGCAGAAAACGCAGAAAAAGACTGTTTCAGCTTTTGATTCTGTTAGCAGTTGTCCTGCTTGGTGCGTTGATCTATACCAGCCGTGAGAAATGGTTTTCCAAATTTCAGCAGATCAGTTCCAGTCACTCGAATCTGAAAGCAGAAACAGATGGTGAATACATGTTGACGGTTTCCGGCGGTGTGGATTATCATGCAGAATTTGTCAGTCATGACTTGTTTGTTCTGTGTGATAAATATATTTATATTTATGATATGAATGGGGAGCTGCTTGATAGCCGTCAACATGCTTACAGCAATGCGATCATGAAAACAAATGCATCCAGAGCATTGACATATTCACATAACGGGACGAATTTTCGAGTGGATCAGACTAAGAAAATGTTTTATGAGGAAACACTGGAGCAGCCGATTTGGTTCGCAGTATTAAGCGAGGACGGTCGGGTTGCTGTTGTCACAGAATCGGAAACTTATGCATGTTGCCTGTATGTCTATGATACAAACGGGAAATGTATTTATACTCGGAATTGTCTGGAGCGTCTGATTGATGTGAGTTTTCAGGAAGATGGCTGTATATGTGCTACAATTGGTGCAGAAAACGGTGAGATTGTGACAGTGTTAAAATATATTCAGTTTCAGGATAGTGATGTGAAATGGACATCAGATGCATTGCCTGCGTTGTGCTGGCGAGTGCATTCTCTCAAAGATGGTGGTGCTTTTGTCATTGGAGATACAGAAACTGCATATTATAGCAATACCGGAAATTTGCTGAATACCTGCCTGTATAGTGGAACTCTGATTGATTGTGATTTTTCGAATGATAAGGCGGCAGTTCTGCTTAAGAATGAGAGTCGCAGACAGTCTGTATTATTGCTGTTTTCTGGAAATTCTGAAAATCCGGTTTCTGTCTCATTTGATAGTATCTGTAAGAATGTAAAAATTCAGGATGATACGGTTTATTTGTTGGATGCCGGTGTGATCAAGAGCTATTCTTTTACAGGAACAGAGCTGTCTTCCCTGGAAATCAAAGATGCCTATGATAAGATTCTCAAAAATGGTAAGTATTTTTATTTGCTGGGTTATGATAGAATCCAGAGAGTAAATGCCGGATAAGGAAGTGTTTATAATGCCGCAGGTTACAGATCTGTTTCAGCGTAAGAAATTAGTGATTGAAAAACTGATTCCATTCGGATTTGAAAAAAACCAGGATCAAAGTCTTTATTATTATCAGAAAATTCTCCCGGAGAGTTGTTTTATTCTGACAGTCCGGATTTCAGAACATGGTGAAATTTCCACAGAAGTGATTGATCCTGTTCTGAATGAGCCTTATATTCTGCATCTGACAGATGCCGTCGGCGGATTTGTAGGGAATGTCCGAGAGCAGTACAAGAAAATCCTGTCTGAAATTGCAGAGAACTGTTTTGAGTCGGATGTATTCCAGAATCCGCAGTCGCAGGAAATTATTTCCTATGTAAGGAAAACTTATGGAGATACTCTGGAATTTCTCTGGAAAAAGTTTGATGATAATGCTATCCTACGGCGGAAAGACAATCAGAAATGGTATGCCGTGCTGATGACAATATCTAAAAGAAAACTTGGGATTGATTCAGACCAGGCAGCTGAAATCATCGATCTGAGAATCCAGCCAGAACAAATCAATTCCCTGATTGATTATCAGAACTATTTTCCAGGCTGGCATATGAATAAAAAGCACTGGTATACAATAATTCTGGATGATTCTGTTTCCACAGAAGAGATCTGTAAGAGAATTGATGCTAGTTACCTGTTAGCGAAAAAAATATCATAACAAGTTGACAAGTTCAGAATTATATGCTATACTAAATAGATAAAGAGAATTATTGCTCAGGAGGGAAAGAAAAATTATGGTTTTATGCAGTAAATGTAAAAAAAGACCGGCTGTTGTTTTCATTTCTGCCCTGCGGGGAGAAGAGAGCAAAAACGAGGGTTATTGTCTGGTTTGTGCCAGAGATTTAAATATTCCACAAGTTTCGGATTATCTCAAAAGTCATTATATTAATGAAGAAGATCTCGAAGATTTTTCAGATCGTATGATGGAAATGATGCAGGAGGGTCTCCCGGATATGACGGAAGAGGAAATGCTTGCAAATGATGATCCCATTACCGGGACAATTGATGCTATGCCCAGTTTCCTGAAAAGTCTCTTCGGAGGAATGCCTCCGATCGGTGGCAAACCGCAGGGACATGATGCAAAAGATTCCCGTGATTCCCGGGAGAGTAAAAAATCTGAGCGTGGGCATAAAAAATTCAGCAAGCCTGAAAAGGAATACAAATTTTTAGAAAATTACTGCACGAATCTAAGCAGGCGTGCGGAAGAAAATAAGCTTGACAGGATCATTGGCAGAGACAGGGAAATTGCCAGAGCCATGCAGATTCTGTCACGCAGAACGAAGAATAATCCTTGTCTGATTGGTGAACCTGGTGTTGGTAAGACCGCAATTGCCGAGGGACTGGCACAGAGAATTGCTGCCGGGGATGCACCGTTTCACTTGTTGAATAAGAAGATTTATTTAATGGATTTGACTGCGTTAGTAGCCGGCACACAGTTCCGTGGGCAGTTCGAGAGCAGGGTCAAAGGCTTGATCAATGATGTTGTCAAAGCCGGGAATGTGATATTATTTATTGATGAAGTGCATAATCTTGTTGGTGCTGGTGATTCTGAGGGTTCTATGAATGCGGCGAATATTTTGAAGCCGGCATTGTCAAGAGGCGAAATTCAGGTGATCGGTGCGACCACATTTAAAGAATACCGGAAATATATTGAGAAAGACAGTGCTTTGGAGCGTCGTTTCCAGCCTGTGACAATTACAGAGCCGACTGTCGATGAGACAACAGAAGTATTATTAGGCATCCGGGAATATTATGAGAAATATCACAGAGTAAAGATTGAAGATCGTATTCTGAAATTATGTGCTGTGCTTTCTGAAAGATATATTAATAATAGATTTTTGCCGGATAAGGCAATTGATCTGTTGGATGAAAGCTGTGCTTACAGGAGTCTGCGGGCGAAAGAGCTGGCAGAATTGGATCATGTCACGGAAGAATTGAAAACCAGATCACAGGAATTGACGGATCTGATGGACAACAGTTCTCAGGATTTTGAAAAGATTGCAGAACTGAAATCACTTTGCAGTCGTCTGGATATGCAGCAGAAAGAATTGCAGGAAAAGGCGGAGAAGATTTATGTCTGTATCTTATACACAACTGACGCTTCCGACGAACTCGAG
>CAMWOX010000026.1 GCA_947175975.1 uncultured Ruminococcus sp. | reverse complement strand
ATACTACACAAAAAAATGCAATTAATTATTTTTCACGAGTTCTTTCAGACGATTCATAGCCTCGATCGTGAGATCTTTATCGCCAAATGCTGTAAGCCTGAACCAGTTTGTGCCGTTCTTGCCGAATCCTGCTCCTGGTGTGCCGACAACAGCAATTTCATTCAGCATTTTATCAAAGAATGCCCAGCTGTCCATGCCGAACGGGCATTTGAACCAGATGTAAGGAGAATTGATGCCACCTGTGAACGGGATATTCAATTCTTTGAGTGTCTCAGCGATGACACGGGCATTTTCCTGATAATAGAGAATATTCTCTTTGACCTGTTTCTGACCTTCCGCCGTGAAGACAGCTTCTGCACCACGCTGTACCGGATAGGAAACACCGTTGAATTTTGATCCTTCACGTCTGTTCCAGAGCTGTGCAAGGCTGACTTCTGTTCCATCAGATGCAGTTGCTTTCAGTTCAGACGGAACGACTGTATAACCGCAGCGAATGCCTGTGAATCCGGCTGTCTTGGACAGGGAACACATCTCAATTGCCACTTCTTTTGCACCGTCGATCTGGTAAATACTCCGGGGAATGTTTTCTTCACTGATGAATGCTTCATAAGCAGCATCGTAGAGAATCACAGCACCATGTGCTTTTGCATAAGCAATCCATTCTGCAAGCTGTTCCCTGGAATACGCCGCACCAGTCGGATTATTTGGGGAGCATAAATAAATAATATCCGGGAATACTTTTTCGCCGTTGAGATCGTAGCCGTCTGGCGCAGGCATAGCAGCAAACTGGTTTTCCTCATTGGAATCTGCATAGACGATCTGTCTGCCATTCATCAGATTAGAATCTACATAGACAGGATAAGCCGGATCTGTAATTAAAATAATATTATCGTCGCCGAAAATGTCTACTAAATTGCCGCAGTCGCTCTTTGCACCATCATTGATCCGAATATCGGATGCTGGAACATCTGCACCGAAAGAGCGATAATAATTAGATACTGCATTCCGGAGGAAGTCATAACCTGCACCGCTGTCCTCATAGCCACGGAATGTTTCTTTCACACCCATTTCGTCGCAGGCTTTTTTCATTGCATCCACAACGACAGGTGCAATCGGTCTTGTGACATCGCCGATTCCCATTCGGATTAATTTTGCATCCGGATTTGCTTTCTGGAATGCATTTACTTTCTCAGCGATCCGGATGAATAAATAATTTTTTTCCAGTCTGAGATAATTCTCGTTCACTTTTACCATTTTAAAAATACCCTCCTGTTAAATTTTATTTTCTTCCTGCCAGATACCGTCAAAGACATGGGTTGCTGAACCGGTCATTGTGACAGTCTGGTCAGAATGATAGACAATCTGCAAGTCGCCGCCGGATAATTTCACTGTGATTTCCTGATCCTGTTTGCAGTAACCATTCAGGACGGATGCGACTGCTACTGCACATGCACCTGTACCACAAGCCATTGTCTCGCCGCTTCCACGTTCCCAGACACGCATTCTGAGTGTATGATCATCCAGAACATTTACAAATTCTGTATTGACACGTTCCGGGAATACTGCATGATGTTCAAAGCCAGGACCAATTTTTTCAAGATCCAGTTCTGCAATGTTTTCTTCCAGAAAAACAACACAATGAGGATTGCCCATAGAAACGGCTGTTGCAGAGTAGATTTTCTGATCGACCAGCAAATCCTTTGCAATAAAATTTTCGCCCTCTGCATACATGGGGATCAGCTTTGGTTTGAGAATGGCTTTTCCCATATCAACTGTTGCACCGACTGCTTTCTGATCCTGGATCTGGAGCTGAATATACTTAATTCCGGAGTTTGTTTCCACGGAGAGTTCTGGTTTTGTGACGATGCCGTGATCATAAGCATATTTGCCCACACAGCGGATGCCATTGCCGCACATCATGGCTTCTGAACCGTCTGCATTGAAGATCCGCATCCGGCAGTCTGCTTTTTCTGATGGCAGAATTAAAATCAATCCATCCGAGCCAATGCCTTTTCTCCGGTCACTGACCAGGATGGAGAGTTGTTCCGGATTGCTGACCTGTTCTTCAAAGCAGTTGACATAGACATAGTCATTGCCGATACCATGCATTTTTGAAAATTTCATGAGACAATCATCCTTTCTGCATATAGATGCCTGCAAAAATTATTATAGCATATTTTTCATGCAATTGCAAGTAGTTCCGGAAAATTATTTTGAGATAGAAATTATGCTTGCATTTTCACAGAATTTATGTTATAATAAACAGTGAGTTATTCTGAAATTATTTTTACAAAGGACGGGTTGATATTGAAAGAAATCACAGAACAGTTATGTGACGGTGTGCAGCTGACAATGATAACAGAGCCGAAATTCAAGACCAGTCATATTATGATGATTATGTCAATGCCGGCACAGCCTGAGAATTATGCAAAATGGGATCTTGCACATAGTATTTTATTAAATTCCTGTGCAAAATATCCCAGTATTGCAAAAATGTCTGAAAGAATGCAGGAGCTGTATGGTGCAAGTTTTGACAGTAGTGTTGCTGTCCTGGGAGATGTTTTCCAGATGCATTTTACAGTGGATGTCATTGCAGATGCTTATGCACTGCATCAGGAAAATCTCCGGAAAGAGAGTGCAGAGATGTTGCTGGACTGTATTCTGCATCCATTATTGAATGATGCCGGAAATGCATTTACAGAACAGGCATTTCAGACGGAACGGCAGGAATTATTAGATGCAATTGACAGTGAGATCAATAATAAGAGAGCCTATGCTTCTAAAAAACTAAAACAGACTGCTTTTGCAGGTGAGGTGATCGCCTATCCATGTTGTGGCACAAGAGAAGATGCCCTTGCACTCACACCGGAAACTGTTTATCAGGCATATGTGGAAATTCTTGCAAAATCTGAAATTATGATTTACTATGTTGGTGCAGAAGATGCTCCGGAACTGAAGGATTTATTCCGGAATGCACTTGCACCAAGAAAAATTGCGGATCTTGGTTATTTTGCTCCGAGTCCTCTCAAATCCGAAGTGAAGACAGTCCGGGAGTCCATGGATGTGAACCAGTCTCAGTTGCTGATGGCATTCAAATTGAATACAGAACAGAAAATCACACCGGAACAGCTCCGGACAACAAGTCTTATCTTTGGCGGTGTGCCATTTTCGTTGCTGTTCTCGAATATCCGGGAGAAAATGAGTCTGTGTTATTATTGTTCCAGTAAAGATATTTTCCTGAAAAGCACAATGATTGTTTCCTCCGGAGTTTCTTCAGAGAATCTTGAAAAAACACAGAATGCAGTGCTGGAACAACTGGATCTGCTGAAAAATGGAGATTTTGAAGATGATCTTCTGGAGAATACAAAGCGTTATATTCTAAATGCACTGCGTCTGTCAGGAGACACACCTGCTTCCTGTATGACGCAGATTCTGGAACAGCGTATTCGGGAGGATCATGCGGGCTTGGAGGAGAGAATCGTTTTGTATGAACAGGTTACAAGAGAAGACGTAATCCGAACAGCAAATGCTTTGCAGTTGGATAGTGTATATATTTTAGAACAGGAGGATGAGACATGAGAAATTCCGAGATCATCACTGCACCTTACGGCAACCAGAGTTGTCTGCGTGTCAAGCATCCAACAGGTTTGAATATTGATATTATGGAAATGCCTGGCTATCACAGTGCCTATGCGTTATTCGGCACGAAATATGGCTCTGTGAATACAAGATTCAAATTAAAAGGCGAACAGGATTTTGCACAAGTGCCGGAAGGGATTGCACATTTTCTGGAGCATAAGCTTTTCGAGAACGAAGACTGTGATGCATTCGCTCGTTACGCTGAAACAGGTGCAATTGCCAATGCCTATACTTCGTTTGACAGGACGGCATATCTGTTCATGTGTTCGGAGAATTTCAAGCCATCACTGGAAATTTTACTAGATTTTGTGCAGCATCCGTATTTTACAGAAGAAACCGTCCGGAAAGAACAGGGCATTATTGCACAGGAAATCCGTATGAATCAGGATGAGCCAGGTTGGAAATTATTTTTTAATTCCCTCAGAGGCATGTATTTTCATCATCCTGTCCGGATTGATATTGCAGGTACAGAGCAGAGCATTGCACAAATCAATGCGGATCTGTTGTACAGATGTTACCGGACGTTTTATAATCTGCATAATATGACGCTTGCTGTTGCAGGCGATGTCAAGGCTGAAGAAGTCCTCGAAATCTGCGATAAATTATTAATTCCCTGTGAAGACCAGGGACTGGAGGAAGTTTTCCCGGAAGAGCCAGAGCAGATCCGGTCTGCTGAGATGGAAAGCATTGCGCCTGTAGGTGTGCCTTTATTCAGTCTGGATTTTAAGCTCCGCCCCAGAAAGCAGGGCAGTGAACTGCTCCGAGCAGAGCTGTTGGTCAATCTGGCAATGCGGACATTGTTCAATTCCAGTTCTGCATTTTATCAGGAAATGCTAGAAAAAAATCTGATTAATTTTGAATTTAATGCGGATTCGCCATTCAGTGGCGGCGGGCATTTTTCAGTCGGATTGAGCGGTGAATCCAGAAATCCTCATGAAGTACGGGAAAGAATTTTTGAAGTTCTGGAACATGCCAAAGCAAATGGTTTTGACAGACAGGCATTTGAACGATTGAAGAAATCCTCCTACGGCAATATGATTTCGTCCATGAATTATGTGGATAGTAATGCCTCTATGCTGCTGGACAGTTATATGACGGGTGTGAAACCATTTGAATCGATTGCAACACTGGCTGATCTGACTTATGAAGAAGCATGGGACTTTCTCCGTAAGGAAGTCAGCACGGACAATGCGGTGTTGTCCATTGTTCATGCTTAGGGCGGATGCTCCCAGTGTGAGCGAACTGGGTTATGAAAATTTGGATTATCATGAGATCGTTTTTCCAAAATTGGGATTGGATTTTGAAATTAATCCGACAGCGTTTTCTATCTTCGGATTGGATATTCAATGGTACGGCATTATTATCTCTCTGGGTGTATTATTGGCATTGATCTTTGGTACAAAGCACTTCCGGAAAGTCGGACTGGATTATATCCGTTGCTGGGATGTGGTGCTTGTGGGATGTATTGCCGGAATCATCGGTGCAAGGACTTACTATGTGGCTTTTAACTGGTCAGAATATGCCATGGATGTGAAATCTATTCTGAATATCCGGCAAGGAGGACTTGCTATTTACGGCGGTGTCATTGGTGCATTCCTGATTGGTGTCATTGCATGTAAAATCCGAAAAGTGGCGATATTGCCCATGCTTGATATCTGCGGGGCAGGCTTCCTGCTCGGGCAGGGAATCGGCAGATGGGGCAATTTCACAAATCAGGAAGCATTTGGATCAAATACAGATTCTGTCCTGGGAATGTCCGGGGGTAGAATCCAATACTGGATTGCACAGAATTATGATGCGGAAGTCCTGAATCCCGACTACATGGTGCATCCGTGTTTTTTGTATGAATCTGTCTGGTGTCTGATTGGTTTTGCTATATTGGCTTATGTGCTGAACAAGCACCGGAAATTTGATGGTCAGATCTTTCTCATGTATATTGGCTGGTATGGTCTGGGGAGATTCTTCATTGAGGGACTGCGTACGGATAGCTTAACAGCTGGATCATTCCGGGTTTCTCAGGTATTGGGCATTGTTTGCTTTGTTGTTTCTGTGATTCTGATTCCAGTATTTCTAGTGATTGTGAAACGGAAAGGCGAAAATTACAGACTCTATCGGGATACAGAAGAATCTGCAAAATTACTGGCAGAATCAGAAGCAAATGCAGAAAAATAATTATTATTTTTTAAGAAAGGATTATGAATTATGGCAAATTTAATTGACGGCAAACAGGTGTCTACTGCTGTAAAAGAGCAGGTCAGACAGGAAACAGAAAAATTAGCAGAAACATACGGCAAGCGTCCCGGGCTTGCCGTGGTGATTGTCGGAAATAATCCGGCTTCCCGTGTTTATGTCAATAACAAGAAAAAAGCTTGTGAAACTGTCGGATTTCAGTCTTTTGAGTATGCACTTCCGGAGGATACAACACAGGAAGAATTATTAGAATTGGTACAGACGCTCAATGCTGACCCCAGTGTGAACGGCATTCTTGTGCAGCTCCCTGTGCCGGAACAGATTGATGATAAGGCAATTATCAATGCAATTTCTTCCGAAAAAGATGTAGATGCATTCCACCCGGAGAATGTCGGCAGAATCATGATTGGCGACTATGCATTTCTGCCTTGTACGCCTGCGGGTGTCATGGAGCTGATCGATTTCACAGGTGTGGAAATTTCCGGAAAGAAGTGCGTTGTAATCGGCAGAAGTAATATTGTTGGCAAGCCTATGGCAATGTTATTACTGCACAGAAGTGGCACAGTGACGATCTGTCACAGCCGCACGCAGGATCTGGCATCTGTTACAAGACAAGCAGATATTTTGGTTGCCGCTGTCGGAAAGGCAAATTTTGTGACAGCAGATATGGTCAAAGAGGGTGCTGTTGTGATCGATGTCGGCATGAATCGTCTGGAAAACGGCAAACTTTGCGGTGATGTGAATTTTGCAGAAGTAGAGCCGAAAGCATCCTGGATCACACCTGTTCCGGGTGGTGTTGGTCCTATGACCATTGCAATGCTCATGAAGAACACGCTAACGGCATTCAAAAAGCAGAATGGACTTGTATAATTTTGATAATCTGAAAGAGAATAGGAGAATAAATTTATGAAATATGAAATTCAGGGAAGTCCCTACCCGGTCGCTGTCATCTATCTTGAAAATGGCGAAAGTGTTGTTTGCCAGAAAGGTGCAATGACATGGATGAGTCCCAATATGGAAATGCAGACATCTGTTGGCAGTATCGGAAAAATGTTCGGACGTGCATTCAGTGGTGAATCCATGTTCCAGAATATTTATACAGCAAAGGGCGGAAATGGTATGATTGCATTTGGTTCTTCTGCACCTGGCGAAATTATGCCGATTGAGATTACACCAACACAGACAATTGTTGCACAGAAATCTGCATTTCTTGCATCGGAAAAAAGTGTCAATTATGAATTATTCTTCCAGAAGAAAATTTCTTCAGGATTTTTCGGTGGTGAAGGGTTTATCATGCAGAAATTTACCGGTTCGGGAACACTTTTGCTCGAAATTGATGGAAGTATTGTGAACTATACGCTTGCTCCAGGACAATCCATTCTGGTCGATACCGGCTATCTTGCAGCAATGGATGCAACATGTTCCATTTCGATTGAGAATGTGAAAGGTGTTGGCAATGCATTATTTGGTGGTGAGGGATTTTTCAATACAAAAATAACTGGTCCTGGACGTGTCTGGCTGCAAACCATGCCACTTGCACAAATGGCATCTTCGATTGCAAGATATATTCCTACTTCGGGCTGATTGTTAATCATAAAGCACTGTTTCTGCGGATTGCGGAAACAGTGCTTGTTTTTGGATTATTTCTCGAACTTGTTGCATAATTCATGGATCTGATCTGTGAGTCTTGCAAGATCCTTGTTTGTTCTGCCTTCACTATGCTGGATCAGGATTGTTAAGCGTTCCAGTGCCGCAAGCAGTCTTTGATAGATTGTATTGGCTCTGGTATTGCCTTTCTGTTTTGGAATCGGCTTCGGAACAGCTTCAAGCAGGATTTCATCTGTGAGAAGATCAAATTCTGTGCCGCTGTAAGGTGCATAGGCATTTAATTTCAAATTGTGCCGGAGATGCTCTGTGAATTGATCCATAACAGCACTTTCTCCATGAATGACGAATACATGCTTAGGATTTTGGATACTGGAAATCCAGGCAGTGAGACCATCTACATCCGCATGACCACTGACGCCGGGGAGCTGTTTGATTTCTGCGGCGACCTGTACGGTTTCACCAAATAGTTTTACACTCGTTGCCCCCTCAACAAGAGAGCGTCCTAGTGTGCCGTATGCTTGATAGCCGACAAATAAGATCATATTCTGCGGTTGCCAGAGGTTATGCTTGAGATGATGCTTGATTCTGCCGGCTTCACACATGCCCGATGCAGAAATAATGACTTTGCGGCGTTTATCAAAATTGATTGCCCTGGATTCTTCCGGCGTTGTTGCCAGAATCAGATCCGGAAATGTCAGCGGATTGATTCCCTGCTTAACATAGTGCAAAGCTTCTTCATCATAGCAGCTATTCTGATTTTTTAGAAATATACTAGTTGCCTCAATTGCAAGCGGACTGTCCATGAATACCGGAAAATCAGAATAATTCCGAATTAAGTTCTGTTCTTTGATCTGCCGGAGAAAATATAATAATTCCTGTGTTCTGCCGACTGCAAAAGAAGGAATGATAACACTGCCGCCTCTGTCAAATGTCCTCTGAAGTACCTGCGCCAGAGCTGTGACATAATCCTTGGGACGTTCATGTTTTCTATCACCATAAGTGGATTCCATGATGACATAGTCTGCATCTGTGATATATTCCGGATCACGGATCAATGGCTGGTTGAGATTGCCAATATCGCCGGAGAAAACTAATTTCCTGGTCTGGTTATTTTCCGTTGCCCAGATTTCAATACTTGCTGATCCCAGTAAATGTCCGGCATCAATGAATCTGACTTCCACACCTTCGCAGAGCGTAAATTTCTGGCTGTATTTGTGAGATCTCAACAGACTGATTGCACCGACAGCGTCTTCCATTGTATATAATGGCACATAGGGTTCTTCGCCGTTACGTTGTGCTTTCCGGTTACGCCACTGTGCTTCAAATTCCTGGATGTGCGCACTGTCACGGAGCATGATGCTGCAAAGCGATGCTGTGGCATCCGTTGTATGGATTTCTCCATGGAATCCGCCTGCATAGAGCAGTGGCAGCAAGCCGGAATGATCAATATGTGCATGGGTCAGCAATACATAATCAATTCTGGCAGGCGGACATGGGATCTGCGCATTTTCGTAAATATCCCGTCCTTGTTCCATGCCAAAATCAACCAGAATCCGGAATTGATTGATTTCCAGATATGTACAGCTTCCTGTGACTTCATGGGCTGCACCGATAAATTTGAGTTTCATAAAAATTCACGCCTTTCTGTACAGGATTGATTATTAATCATTATAGCATAATTTTCAAAAAGATGCAAGTATTTTTAGAGAATTTATACAAAGTTTTAATTTTTTCTGCAAGACTTTACAAATTGCGTAAAATATGTTATGATTATAATAATATTATTTTGAGAGGAGTTATTTTTTCTTGAATCAACAAGAATTTGCAGAACTGAAAAGAATCGCAATCCGCAGATTTTTTTCCCATATGAATGCGCCGCAGTTTGATGCTGTGACTGCTATAAAAGGCGCAGTATTGATCATTGCCGGTGCAGGCAGTGGAAAAACAACAGTAATGATTCATCGTATTGCAAATATGATTCTATTCGGTGATGCATTGCATGAGAATACACCTGTACCGGATCATGCTGTTATACAGAAATTGCAGGATTATGCAGAAAATCGCACTCTGCTCAGTACAGAAGAACTCCGGGATATTATTGCTGTAAATCCTGTGAGACCATGGCAGATTCTGGCCATTACGTTCACGAATAAAGCCGCAGATGAATTAAAAAACCGCCTGGCTGTCACTTTGGGAGAAACGGCTCTCCAGATCCAGGCTTCTACGTTTCATTCTGCCTGTGTCAGGATTCTCAGGACATGCAGTGACAGGATGGGTTATGGTACAAATTTTACAATCTATGATACAGATGATAGTTTAAAATTATTGAAATCCTGCATGAAAGAATTAAATATTTCTGAGAAAAAGTTTCCGCCGAGAGATATGCTGACCGGAATCAGTCATGCCAAAGACCAGATGCTTTCTCCGGAAGAATACCTTGCAGATGCCGCAGAGGATCATAAAATGCAGGTTATCGGCATGATTTATAGGCTCTATCAGGAAAAATTGCAATCTGCTAATGCTATGGATTTTGACGATCTGATTTATCTGACAGTCCGGGTATTTGAAGAAAATTCAGATGTTTTGGAAAAATACCGGAATCGTTTTCAATATTTAATGGTCGATGAATACCAGGATACAAACTATGCACAGTACAAATTGATCAGTTTGCTTGCGGGAAAATACCAGAATCTCTGCGTGGTAGGAGATGATGACCAGAGTATTTATAAATTCCGGGGGGCGACGATTGAAAATATCTTAAGCTTTGAGCAGGAATTTGCAGATTGCAGAGTGATCAAGCTGGAAGAAAATTACAGATCGACACAAAATATTTTAAATACTGCCAATCATGTGATTGCACATAATCAGAACCGGAAAGGTAAAAAATTATGGACTTCCGGAGATGTCGGGGAATTGATTCATGTCAGGGCTTTATCAGATGAAAAAGCAGAGGCACAGTTTATTGCGGATCAGATTCAGAAATCTGTCTCATCCGGCGGAAATTATGCGGATTCCGTGATTTTGTACCGGATGAATGCCATGTCCAATACCCTGGAAAAAATCATGATCCGCAATCAGATTCCGTACAGGATTTTTGGTGGCATCCGGTTTCAGGATCGGAAAGAAATCAAAGATATTCTTGCTTATCTGTCCGTTCTGGTGAATGGTTCTGACAGTGTTCGTTTTGAGAGAATTGCCAATACGCCTAAAAGAAGTATCGGAGAAAGTACTGTCGGAAAGATTGTACAGATTGCACAGGATCTGCACATGGATTGTATTGCAGTCATGGCAGAATGTCAGAATTTTCCTGTTTTGTCCAGAAAAGCTCCTGCATTGCTGCAATTTGCCTATATCATGACAGAATTACGGAAAAAAATTTCTGAATTGCCTTTAGAAGAATTTTTTGATCTGATGCTGGAAAAGACAGGCTATCTGAAAATGTTGGAAGAAGAGGGCGAAGAAAGTCAGGAACGGATTGAAAATGTCCGGGAATTTCAATCCAATATTGTGGATTATGCCCGGAGAGAGGAGAATCCCACGTTGGAGGGATTCCTGGCTGAAATGGCATTATATACAGATGCTGATAAAAGTTTATCACAGGATGTTGTCGCTATGATGTCGATCCATGCGGCAAAAGGATTGGAATTTGAGAATGTGTTTGTTGCTGGTATGGAAGAAGATATTTTCCCATCCTATCGCTGCAAATATGATCCCTCAGAACTCGAAGAAGAGCGGCGGCTTGCTTATGTTGCGATGACCAGGGCAAAAAAACAGTTATATTTGCTTCATGCGGACAACCGTCTGCTGTTCGGAAGAAATCAGTATAATAGGATTTCCCGGTTTATCAAGGAAATTCCGGAAGAATTGACAGATTCCGGTATAAAGAAATCTGCTGTTATTTCTGATAATCATTCGATGCACAAACCGGTCAGAAATTCCGGAATCCGGAAACATCCACCATCTGTCGGTAATCCGGATCTGCATTTTTCAGCCGGGGAAAAAATTCATGATAAAATTTTCGGCGAGGGTGAAATTCTCCGTGCGGAGCCGATGGGAAATGATTATTTGTTAGAAATTGCTTTTGAACAAGTTGGCACAAAAAAATTAATGGCAAGATACCGACAGATCACAAAGATCTGATTTTGATGCAGACCATTGACGAATTTTTTAAAATATGCTATAATAAACAGGAATCTATTATCATGCAGGAGAAATATTTATGAATTTAAATGTAAAATTAATTGCCCATACAGTCCAGCCGGAAAAAGTCGTTGCGGCAGCGGCAAAGCTTTGCTATTCCAATTCCGGTGCCATGGATTTATTAGATGGCATGAGTGACGAAAAAGCGCAGGATTTTGTAGGAATGCTTTCCCGGATCGGACATGAAAGCCCGATTGAACACGCAAGTTTTACATTTGCGATTGAAGGTGTTTCCAGATCCTTGCTTGCACAGATTACCAGGCACAGACTGGCAAGTTTTTCTGTCCAGAGTCAGCGATATGTGAAGCTGAAAGATTTCCGGTATATTACACCGCCAGAAATTGCAAATATTCCGGAAGCAGAGAAATGCTATCAGGAAACTATGAAAAATTGCCTGGAATCTTATGTAAAATTGACGCAAATGCTCGAAGAAAAGCATTATCCTGATTTTTTGGCACAGGGATTCCCGGAAAAAGAAGCCAGATCCAAAGCTGAGAAAAAAGCAATTGAAGATGCCAGATTTGTTCTGCCCAATGCCAGTGAGACAAAAATGGTCGTTACCATGAATGCCAGAGAATTACTGCATTTTTTCAAGTTGCGATGCTGTAACCGGGCGCAGTGGGAAATCCAGGCACTTGCCAAAGCCATGCTTCGGGAAGTTTATCCGGTTTCTCCGGCATTATTTGCAAAAGCAGGCGCATCTTGCTGTTCGGGGAGCTGTCCGGAAGGAAAGATGACCTGTGGAAAATGTGAAGAAGTTCGGAAAGAATTTGAAAATTTAAAAAAATTAAAATAATCTTAGAATTTCAAAAGCATATTGCTTTTAAATCTGGATATGATGATATTAGATCAGACCGAAAGGAAGATTTTTTTATGATTTATGTATTTTTTGCAGATGGTTTTGAAGAAGTAGAAGCCCTTGCGCCTGTAGATCTCCTCCGCAGAGCCGGAA
>CAMWOX010000025.1 GCA_947175975.1 uncultured Ruminococcus sp. | reverse complement strand
AAGCATTGCCCTTTTCAGCACTTTCCGGAGTCGGTGTCACACCACCCTTTCCAGGGTTGCCCATTTTCATGATAAAGCTGTTGATACCATTCTTGTCGCCTGTTACAGTAACAGGAATTGTTACTTTTTCACCAGGAGCAACAGTCGCAGTACCGATTACCCACATACCAGCATCGCCGACTTCAATCGGTTCTGTGGTTGTTGTTTCAGCTTCCTTGATCTTGATCCAGCCGTCTTCTGTTGTCGGAATCAGCTGTACCATGTCCATATTCTCAAGTTCCAGATCTGCAAACTTCAGGTTATAAGTTGTGCCTGGTGCTGCATCTGCCGGAATTTCAAAATCAATATAGAATACATCACCGTCAGCGGCTGTAATATTCTTCTTCTGATCGGAATTTGTACCTGCAAAAATCAGATCCAGATCATTGAGATTCTGCTGTAAGCCGAGTTCTGCATAAGCAGTACCAGCCTCTGCACCAGTTGCCTTAGGACCTGCATCCTGCTTGATCTTTGCAATATAGCTGTTGATACCGTCTTTCTTTTTGGATGCACCCTGAACAGATACAGGCACACGAGCTGTTGTTGTACCAGCATCAATTTCTACCTTACCGATTACCCATTTTGCAGCAGTATCCTGCTTTTTATGCTCAAAATCAGTTTCGTCAGCCTTAACTTCAATCCAACCGTTTTCTGTCTTCGGAATCAGCTGTACCATGTCAATATCATAGATTTCAAGATTCTCGAAATCAAGTGCATATGTGCCAGGTTTTGTCGGTGCAGTGAACGTCATGTAGAATACATCGCCGTCACCCTTGACCATTTCGCCGTCCTTCGTGAAATTAGTAGCAGAGAAGATCAGCTTGTCAGGATTCTCAACAAAGTTCAGATTTGCGGAAATCTTACCATTGCTGCCATCCTTCAGTACAGGGCCATCCGCAGCCTTAATATCAGCGATATAGCTGTTGAAACCGTCTGTATTGCCTTCAACATAAACCGGAATTGTTACTTCTGCACCAGGCGCTACTGTGTCATGACCAATGATCCACTTTGCATCCACTTCTTTCTGCTTGTGTTCAAATGGCGGATCAGTTGCATCAGGTTCTGTTGGAGCATCCGTGGGAGCATCTGTTGTCTGTGCTTCACCCTTGATTGTGATAAAACCAGACTCGAGATCCGGGAACAATACCTGCTTTTCATAATTAGTGAATTTGGAGTTTGCAATCTTCACTTCATACTTTGTGCCAGGTGTATAAGTAACACCCTCTTTTGCAGCGAGTACATAAGTAACAGCAGTGCCGTTGTCTGTTGCGAAGCCATTTTTTTCAGCGGATGGATTCTCCGTTGTACCTGCGGCTTTACCACCTGCAATATTGCCTGCAAAACCACTTGCCTGCGGATAAGCATCTCCACCCTTGACAGCTTTCAGTTCAAATGGGAAATCTGCATCAGCCGGGGATTTGCCGTCAATTGTGATAAAGAAATAATATGCAAATGTACCAGGATCTCCGGCAACTTTTATATTCGCAAGAACATTTTCGTCTGTTTTCGGATCAAATTCTGCATCCTCGACATACCACTTATAATCTTCTGATATCGGAGGTTCTATCGGATCGTCTTCACCTGCGATAATTAGATAGCCAGGTGTCAGAATCGGCTGCGGATTGAGAACTACCTTGTTAGCACCAACAAAGCTGTTTTCCTCTGCGGTCAATTCAATCTTATATTTCTTTCCAGGTGTGAGTTCTGCACCATCTTTCAGCTTGAATGCAATCGTCAGACCCTGACCGCCTTGTTCTGCGGTCTGTGGTTCGCCTCCGTTTCCTGCAACAGCCATACCAAAATCACCAATGGCGGGATTCGGCATAAATGTTTCAAAAGAATAAGCACTGCCCTGTTTCATCAGAGCAAGTGTGAACGGGAAGTCATCTGTAGTAGAATCTGTCAATTCTTTTCCATCCACAAGAATCTTTGCATTGACACCAGCTGTACCCGGGTCATTCCATACAGTGATCGGCATCTGAATGACATTGCCCTTAGGCGGATTTTTTGGATCAAATTTAGCATCTTCAACACACCATTCATAGCCATTGTCATGGTTATTCTCTGCTACCGGTGCAGTTGTATCCTGCGGTGCGGGTGCAGTTGTATCTTGCGGTGTGGGTGCAGTCGTATCTTGCGGTGTAGGTGCAGTTGTGGTATCTTCACCACCTGCAATTTTCAGAGTGCCAGCTGTCAGAATCGGCTGTGGATTGAGAACTACCTTGTTAGCACCAACAAAGCTGTTTTCCTCTGAAGTCAATCCAATTTTATATTCTTTACCAGGTGTAAGTTCTGCACCGTCTTTTAACTTAAATGCAATTACAAGGCCCTGACCGCCCTGTTCTGCGGTCTGCGGTTCGCCTCCATTTCCTGCAACAGCCATACCAAAATCACCAATGGCGGGATTCGGCATAAATGTTTCAAAAGAATAAGCACTGCCCTGTTTCATCAAAGCAAGTGTGAACGGGAAGTCATCTGTGGTAGAATCTGTCAACTCTTTTCCATCCACAAGAATCTTTGCGTTGACACCAGCTGTACCCGGATCATTCCATACAGTGATCGGCATCTGGATGACATTACCCTTAGGCGGATTTGCCGGATCAAATGTAGCATCTTCCACACACCACTCATAACCTTTGTTGTGAGCGTCACTTTCGCCTGCACGAGCCATGAGACCGCTGTCCGCCCTGACAACTGCTGTATCATCCGTAGAGATAGCAGACAATGCAGAAGCCGGCAGCATTCCCACGGACATGGAAGCACACATGCACAATGCTGTCAATGTAGATAATAATCTCTTCATTGCACAAATTTCCTTTCTGAAATATTTTTTTCAGGATTTTCAAAACCGTGTTCAGACGTAAAACGCCTGAACACAGCCTGAATTATTTCAAATTCTTGAATTATGCAGCATTATTCGGCAGAGAAGCTACCAGACCAATCAGATATTTCAGAATTTCAATGGAGTCCTGACCATTCAGGTGTTCCTTCGTTGTATCAGCGTCGCTCTCACCGCTTCTGGAGCAGTTTGCAACAACTGTCTGATACTCATCCAGATCCTGATTGTCATAACCTGTGAGGTATCTGTTGAGCATAACAATGTCAACCAGCTCTACCTTGCCGTTCTTGTTTACGTCACCATAGAGGTAATCACCAGGCTCAATCGGCTTCGGCTCTGTTGTATCATCCGGCTGTTTCGGCTCTGTTGTATCATCCGGCTGTTTCGGCTCTGTTGTATCATCCGGCTGTTTCGGCTCTGTTGTATCATCTGGCTGTTTCGGCTCTGTTGTATCCTGCGGCGGCTCCTCACCTGCAATGATCAGATAGCCAGGTGTCAGAACCGGCTGCGGATTGAGAACTACCTTGTTAGCACCAACAAAGCTGTTTTCCTCTGCGGTCAATTCAATCTTATATTTCTTTCCTGCTGTAAGTTCTGCACCGTCTTTCAGCTTGAATGCAATCGTAAGACCCTGACCACCCTGTTCTGCGGTCTGCGGTTCGCCTCCGTTTCCTGCAACAGCCATACCAAAATCACCAATAGCGGGATTCGGCATAAATGTTTCAAAAGAATAAGCACTACCCTGTTTCATCAGAGCAAGTGTGAACGGGAAGTCATCTGTGGTGGAATCTGTCAATTCTTTTCCATCCACAAGAATCTTTGCATTGACACCAGCTGTACCCGGGTCATTCCATACAGTGATCGGCATCTGGATTACATTACCCTTAGGCGGATTTGCCGGGTCAAATGTAACACTCTCCACACACCACTCATAGCCATTGTCATGTTTATTCTCTTCTACTGGATCAGTTGTATCCGGCTGTTTCGGATCGGTTGTATCCGGATTTTTCGGCTCGGTTGTATCATCCGGCTGTTTCGGCTCAGTCGTATCATCCGGAGGATTGGGATTGCCATCACCAACAATGATTGTAAGACCATCGAGGGTGCCAGGAACAATTGCAGAAGCTGGTGTCTTACCACCATTTACTGTGTTACCTTGTGTGAAATCATAGTGGAAAGGACCATCTGGATCTGCCGGATCATCCGGAATCTTCTGTCCTTTATCTGTATAACCATCTGCAAAGTCGATTGTATAAGTACCATCTACAATTGCATCATCCATTGTGAATGCAAACTGAGATGTCGGGAACTCGTCAGACTTCTCTGTCATGAATGCAGCTGTTTTATCATAGTCTGGATAGTCAGTATTTGTTGCACCATACATCCAGCAGAAGATAAATGCATCATTTTCTGCATCATCATAATCCCACATGAATGCAGCAGTATTAGACTCAATAACAGAACCTGTGTCACTGCTGTATTCACCGAGAATATCCAGGTAGCCAAACGGTATTACAAACAGATCTGTTTCAAATGTTTCGCCGTTTACAGTGTATGTTTTTGCTGTATCATATGCTTTACCACTCAATGAGTAAGTAAGTTTTGACGGTGAATGAACCATTGCTTCATTGCTGCTTGCTACCATGTAAGTAAGCTGCGTAATAGCCGGATCGCTTGTAGAAGCATCGAGGAAGTGCTGGATCTCAATCTTCTTGCCAGCAGCATCAGCGGCAGACGCAAATGTAACGGTTCTTCCATCGTCAGAAACGGTGTAGCCCTCGCCCGGAAGTGCTTTCAGATAAAAGCGAACATCATCCGGTCCGGAATAAACAGCGGATGCAGACATCACGCTTGCAAACGCACTAGCTGTCATCACAGCAGCTGTCATTGCAGAAATTACCTTCTTCATAACTAATTAATTCCTTTCTGTTGGTGAATTTTTAATCAGCGGATCTTTACAGCATCCGCTCGGATTCTGAAATGTAAAAATTTAATTCTGTCAAAAAATATACTGTCACTCTGCACTCTGGATGCCATCGAAATTATCGATCAGATGCACCAGATACCGCAGAACATTCATACTGTCGGATAATGTGATCTTACCATCACCATCCACATCAGCATTTATCTTGCCCTGACCAGAAATTGACTCTACGCCTACATAGACTCTGTTCATCATAACAACGTCCAGGATTTCGATCTTGCCGTTTTCATCCGCATCACCCAGCTTAGTAGTGGTGGAAATGTTCCCACCGTCGCCGATTGTGACAGAGCCAGCTGTTGCCTTAACATTGTAGTTAGTGACTGTACCATCAGAGGAGATCGAACCGACATAGACTTCGTCAATTTTATCCTTTGATCCGTCATAGAAAGGACGACCCATTGCCACTATTTCAACAGCAGTAGAAGCACCCTCTTCGCCGGAAGCAGTACCTGTAATCGTCAAAAATGTGCCATCAGCAGCCACCCAGTTATCGCCGACTGTACCATAGGTCACAGTGATCTTGCCAGCTTCGGAATACTCTGCCTTAAAGACAGCGACATCATCGAAACCGTCAGAATCTGTATTCACAATTGAACCAGCAGCAACATCCTTGATTGTGATGACGGAAGCATCATAGGTCACAGCAAATTCCGCTGCACTGACACCAGCAGCGGGAACACCGCTAAGATCCACTTTCAGCGTAAAGTCACTGCCCTGTGCAGCAGTTACTTTTTCTGCTGTAAGCGTCACAGAATCCTCCGCAAAAGCGACCTGAGACGTGACAACAGCCATCATGGACACAGCCATGAGACTGGCAGCAATTTTCGTAAACTTCATTCTTGTTCCTCCTTGTGATTGTTTTAAAGCTCATGCTCGCAAGCGACCGTGCAGACGATCGTATGCAGATCATACAAAAAAATGCCTCATTTTAAGATCTGTCTCTTGTTCCACCATTAATCTTATCTGATCAGGATCAGCGAGTATGAGAACTCAACAAAGCCCGAATTATCTATCTACTATTATAGAGCAAAACCTACAATAAGTCAAGAGCATTTCTGACATTTTGGTGAAAACATAGAAAAATAGATATTTCATTTGTGCATAATGACGACAGTTTTTTCTAGTACTTTAAAAAAAGCAGATAAAAAGGGAAAAATTTTACCTGTTGTCCAAAAAATATCTGGAAAACTGGAAATTATTCTGACGCAGAATCAGTTGTAGAATCTGTCTCATCCTCGGATTCCGGTTCTGTTTCTGATGCATCCTGTCTTGCAGTCTGCCGGAACTGTGCAGGAACATTCTCAGAAATAATCGTCTCGATCACTTCCCTGTCCCAATTTTTAGCTGTTCCTCCGGACGCATAAGGAATATTATGCTTTTCAATCAATGCATCTGTATAGGCATCATAAGGATAAACCCGGACATTTTCCATTCCTGAATCATAGTGTGTAATCAAAGGCGTAAGCGTCACATTCTCAACTGTAATGACACCCTCTGTATCACGACATATCTCAAAATTTCCCAGACCGCCGACCATATTAAAATTATCCGTCTGTGCAGAAATAAGATTCCCCAGTGAATAGAACACAAAGCCTTGTGAGCCGTCCGCCCTTGTCAGATATTCCATTGTCTGGAGCGTATGCGAACCTGTACCGATGACGACATCCGCACCCCAGTCAATCAATTTCTGCGCCAGTTCTTTCACAGAATCCGTTACTTCATGGGTATCTTCTTCCCCCCAGTGTGCAGAGACAATCACACAATCCGTCTGTTCTGAAAGTTCCTGAATCTGCTGCTGCATGAGTTCCTCATTATCTGTATAAACAATCTGCAAATCCGAGTCTTCCGGCAGATGATAACCATTTGTATGTTGCGTATAACTCAGAAACCCGATATTCAGACCTTTGGATCTCAGAATCCTGTAATTCTGCATATCCTCTTCATTCTTGTAACAGCCGATCACAGCAATTTTTTCATGTTCTTTGCACTGTTCCTGCCAGTATGTCATACATGCCGCCAGACCGTCTGTTCCCTTATCCAGCATATGATTATTGCCGATATTAAATACATCAAAGCCAATATCAATCAGATTATCTCCCAGTTCCATGGGGGAATTAAAATTCAGCTTTGTTCCTGTCACTTCATATCCCTCACCACAGATGAGGCTTTCCTGATTCACAAATGCAAGATCCGCTTCTGCGATGCTGTCTGCAATATTCTCATAACAATAATGAAAATCATACTCTGTCTTATTAGAATCATTATGTGCCTGTGCCGTCTGGTACACACGGGAGTGTATCAGATTATCTCCGACAGCGGCAAAGCGAACGCTTGTCGCCCGGAATGGCGGTTCTGTTGTTTCTTCTGCTGGATCGGGAATCCCGATACTGGAAATATCAATAATATAATCCTCTGATTCCGTTTTCTTTGCACTGCATCCTGTCAGAACAAGCATGGCAAGCACAAATGCGGCACAGCGTTTCATAGCAAAACATCCTTTCCAGATCTAAAATCAAATTAGAACTATTATAGCACAAAATTCCTCAAAAAGCAACAAGAATTTTAAAAATTTAAAAATATCTCCTGTATAATCCCGGAAAAAACAGCAAAAATAATTCTGAAAAGAACAATTTATCAAAATCCGGAAAGCAGGTGAATGCATTTGAATCCCGCAGATTTATCAGAAGATTACCAGAAAAAAGCCATTCCGGCACATCTGGAAGAATCCATTGCACTTGTCCGGCAGATTGCACAGAACAGCTCCGATCTGCTGATCAATCCCATTACAGTCGGCGGCATCCACTGTGCCGTCTGCGGCTGTGAGGGAATGTTTTCCACAACAATCATGACAAGTCTGATCATAGAACCTTTAACCGGAATCCCGGCACAGTCCTCCAGTACAGATTTATTTTCTCATATTCAAGAAAAATTACTGCTGTCTCTCGACAGACCAGTTGTGAGAAACTATGGTGATTTTTTCAGATTACTGCACTCCGGCTTTGTAATCCTGCTGGCTGAGGGGCAGAGCAAAGCCCTGGCATTCGGTGTCCAGGGTTATGAAAAACGCAGCATCAGTGATCCCTCCGGCGAAGAAAACATACTCGGCGCACAGGAGGGCTTTGTCGAAACCATTCGGACAAACATGTCTTTACTTCGGCGCAGAATGAAAACACCTCTGCTCAAATTTGAACTCTCTCAGATCGGCAACTTGAGTCATACAGATATTTGTCTATGCTATCTCACAGACCGTGTGCCGCCGCAACTGCTCCGGCAGATCAAAAAAGAACTTGCCGCCGCAAAATTAGATACTGTCCTATCTACGGGCTATCTGCAAGCATTTCTGGAAAAATGCCGTGGAAGCATTTTTGACAGTGTCAGTCTGACGCAGAGACCAGATGTTCTCTGTTCCAAATTACTGGAAGGCAGAGTCGCATTACTCATAGACGGCACACCGTTTGCAATCGTGATCCCGAAACTATTTGTTGAAAACTTCCAAACATTAGATGATTATAATTACAAGCCATTCTATGCAGCATTCAGCCGATGGATCAAATATCTTGCATTCCTGCTTGCCGTCTTACTACCTGCATTCTATATTGCTGTTTCCATGCATCATCCGGAACTGCTTAACAGCACATTGCTGCTGATCCTGACAAAAGCCGAAGCCGAAGCACCACTGTCGCTTCCTGTGGAAACAATCTTTGTTTTAATCATGTATGAAATCATCCGGGAAGCCGGATTACGTCTGCCGAAAGCTGTTGGTGGTGCAGTCAGCATTGTTTCCGGTCTGATTATCGGCGATGCCGCTGTTTCCTCTGGATTGATCAGCACACCCATGCTTACGATGGTTGCAATTTCCGTAATCGCTGGATTTGTCACGCCGGATTTGAATGCACCCATTACTATTCTGAGAATCTTATTTATCATTGCCGGCGGACTCTGGGGCTTATTCGGAATTGGTCTGCTGGGTATGCTGGCTTTGTATAATCTGGCCGCAACGGAAAATTTCGGCTTTCCTGCAACAGCTCCCCTTGCACCCTTTGTAGCAAGATCCATGCGGGATGTCGCCACAAGAGTGAATTTCCGTAAAATGCAATCCGGCAATTTCACCGTGGAGGAATATTATGAACAAAATTCATAGTAATCAATTATTCTGTATTCTATTACTATCCGGCGCATGGTCGGTGATCTGCATCCCGGCTCTTTCCGGAACAGGACAGATCCTGGGAATTGCTGCGGCATGTCTGATGCAGATCTTATTCTGTCTGCCGATGCTGGCACTGGCAAAACAGCAGGGATCTTTTGAAAAAATGATCCGATCCCACAAAATCCTAGGGATCTGCTATATTGCATTCTTTCTATTGTGGGGCGCACAGGGATTTGTACAGCTTTGGGATGTTGCCCCGGCACAGTTATTGCCTACTTCTGGAAAACTGATTGCAGCAATCCTGATCACGCTGACCTGTATCTATACCAGCTCCTGTGGATTACGTGCCACAGCAAGAGCTGCACCTTTTGTAATGGGATTATTTTTTCTCTCCATTGCAGTACTGATCTTAGGTGCATGGAAAAGAATTGATCTTAGCCGAATTGCACTGGAAAGAACAGGATTCTGGGATGGTGTACAAATCTACAATGCCCTTAGCGGTGAACTGGTAATCGCATTTATTCTGCTGGATAAAATAAAAATCAAACGAAGCCTGGCAATCAACAGCTATCTGCTCAGCAAGGCAGCATTCTGTATTCTGATCCTATTCCTGAGCATTACTGTCAGCGGACGGCTGACAGAACTGACAGACTATCCATTCTTTATGCTGACCACACTCTCACAACCCTTGCAGGGACAGCGTGCGGATGCTTTATATATTCTGGTATTTGTCATGCTTTATATCATGCATATCACATTGCAGACTGGCGTAGTCGGACATCTTATGGAAATTCTCTTTCCCGCAATCAGCAGATATGCATCTCCTGCATCGCTTTTTATCATGCTTCTGCTGGCATGGATGACCAATCTTCCCACCACACAGGGGATTACTTCCATCGCACTTCCTGTACTGGCATTTTTAGTCCCCCTGCTTCTTCGTACAAAACAATTCGCAAAATCCATCCGGAAACAGCATTCTGAAACAGAATTTCGAAATTATGACCAGGAGCATTTTCTATGAAAACAAAATTATTTTTCAGTATTCCATTCAGCATAGTATTATTTCTGTTTACCGGATGCAGTACAGAATCCATTGCCGACCGGGTGTATACACAGGCAATCGGACTGACCTGTAACAAAGAACTCAGCCTATACACCCAAGGCTTCGATGAAGATTCCCGAGAACCCGTAACCGGTGCGAGTATTGCAGAAGTCCTGCGCTGTGAAGAATCCGTCAACGGCGGCAGAGTCTTTGTCGGACACACAGAATTACTCTGTCTGGACGGCACATGCACGCTAAATCCTACAGAAGAATTATTATTCCAACAGGGGCTTTCTCCAGCGTGTAAAATCCTGTATACAGAACCGGATGCCTACTTTGAAAATGCTGACAGCACAGCAACTGTGCATATGATCCGGATGTCAGAACAGAACGGCTTGCTTAGTTCCACAGAATTATCCACAGCCTTGCAGGAATGGCAAGGTGTCTGGGAAACGGCATTGATTCCAATGCAGAAAGAAACCCAAGATTATCCTGCCTTAGTATTGCTTCATAAAGACGGCGCATGTCTGGAATTATCAGATGCCGCCGCTAAAGGCATGTACTGGCTGCGCCGGAATACAGGAAATTTTACTATGACACTGGACACAGCAGACGGTGAACAGGATATTTCCATTGCATCCTGTAAACTGAAAAAAACGATTCAGAATCAGAAATTATATTATGAGATCAAAATCAAGACAAAAGATAGTCATGAAGAACTTCGGAATATTCTCAAAGAAATGATTCTGAAACAATGCCATGCGGCGATTTCAGAAATGCACATGGCAAATGCTGATGTGATCGGTATGCAGGATCTTCTGGAGCATGAAAATATAGAACTAAACAAAGATTTCAAGCCCGAACTGGAAATTTCCGTTATCGTAAATTAGAATAGATCCAGATTCCGGATGCTGTCCTGTTCTGTGATTTTCCGGATCACCCGACAGGGATTACCTGCCGCAAGAACACCGGCAGGAATATCCCTGGTAACAACACTTCCTGCACCAATGATTGTTCCTGCACCGATCGTTACACCGCCGCAGATTGTCACATTGCAGGCGATCCAGCAATTATCCTGAATCGTGACGGGTTTCGCATATTCCAGATTAAATAAACTGCCATCAGGTTTACTCTGCATATTTCTCTCATCCGGAAGAAACGGATGCATCGGCGCAGCGATTGTACAATTTGCGCCGATGAATACATCATTCCCGATTGTAATGGTCGCACAATCCAGAATGACTAAATTAAAATTCGCATAGCATCTGTCTCCGAATGTTGTAAATTCTCCATAATCAAACTGTACCGGAGACTGCAAATATAAATCTTTACCAGCATGGGGTAGTAATTCTTTCAGAATTGCATTCCTTTTCTCTGTTTCCATATCATAGGTCTGATTATAATCCTGCGACAACCTATGTGCTTTTTGCCGCATGTCAACTAATTCGGGATCAGAACTATCATAGAGCTTCCCGTCCAATAATTTCTCTTTTTCAGTCATAAAAATCCTCCTCAAGTCAAAAACACTTCCGGAACGTTACAGCTCCGGAAGTATTGTAAAATTACATGTTATTCATTGTATACCGGATATGCTCAATTGCATCCTTTGCATACTCATTGATCTTATCGGAGCTGTTTGCATCAAGTGCTTTCTGATACCATTCAAGTGCTTTTTCCGGCTGCGCTCTCATACCGCCGCTGCCATTGAGATAGATTTCACCAATAGCAAGATGAGACAGCACAAGTCCTCTGTCGGATGCTTCTTTGTGCCATGCAATCGCCCTGTCCGGATTCTGTGGGAATGGATATGTGCCATTCTTGTAGCTGTCTGCAACCTGGAACATCACATGCAGAAGTACATCTTTTTCTTTCTGTTCGAGTGTATTCATACGTCCTTTAATATCACGCAGAAATCCGAGCATACTTGTCATATAATTCTTAGTTCTGGGTTTGCCCAGGAATGTCCAGCTGCCCATTTCGTCCATACCCTCAACAATAAACAATGCATAATCCACCAGATCATCCAGTGCATCACGCACTGGGGCAGGTGTAGGAGCAGGTGCTGCCTGGACAACAGGCTGTACAGATTCTTCTGCGGGTTCTTGTACAGTTTCCACAGCCGCCTGTTCTGCTGCTTTCTGCTTGACTTTTTCGCTGGTATGTGCTTTTTCCATCTGTTCGTAAACCAGATTATCTTTTGCATTCTTGATCTTTTCCATCAATTCCCTGTAACGTGCCTGTCTTCTTTCATCACCCAGGAAGCTAGCACGGCGTTCCTGCATGAGAATATACTCCAGCATGTGAATGCAGCGTTCCATAGGATCAATTGTTTCAAGCTTGGGAGCCATGTAAGTCATTTTTTCTACAATAATAGAATACAGGAACATAGATTTTTCCATATGTCGGTTATGTTCTTCTGTCGTACCGAGTCTGCCCTGACGATATTCTTCGTCTGCCAGTTCTTTCAGTTTGTCAATGCTCATTTTGTCTGTGCCTTTACGCCACTGGTGTGCGCCGCAGTTTTTGCAGCTGACCTGATTGTTGGCAAGTCTTGCACCGCAGCTGTAACAGATTTTCTGTGCCATTCTCTCGAACTCCTTTGTATTGACACCTGCACGGATGCCAGGCATCTGAATTTTATTATTTTTATTATAACACACAACCAGAAAAATTGCAATCGTTTCTTATTTTTTTGTAATAATTATTGATTCTTAAAGAAAAATCAAGTTCCATAGGTA
>CAMWOX010000024.1 GCA_947175975.1 uncultured Ruminococcus sp. | reverse complement strand
ATTCTCTAAAGTTTTATTATAATCTGCTTGTACAGATTCTGCAAGTAATGGTTTTTCTGATAATTCATTTTCTAAAAAAAGTGTATGGAATGAGGGGTAACCATAAATTTTTTTAAGTTTACTGTCTATGTAACAACTTTTTAATCGCATAAAATGGATGATATATGCTACTATTGGCATAAAGGAAAAACCTAATTTAAAAATCAGCGTCATTATAATAAACAGCGTATTCAAGCAAATACCAATAAAATTTCCAAGGCTATCACGTTTTAATGTATGAAAAATTATTTTCGCCAGCACCACAAGCAAAACTGTAAAGGGAAGTAAATTATAAACAGATAATAACGGAAATACACATTCATAACCGATAAGAATATCAACAATAAATTGAAGTATATTTAGTATTCTTTTCTTTTTAGTTATTTTTCTAAATCCTGTCCATATTAAAAAAAAGTAATTTTTAAGTTCTTGATTCATAATCATGTTTATTTTTGTTCTTTTTTGGGCAAATAATAATTATTATACCAAAACATAGAGATTGCAGATAAAATAATAATTATATAGCCGAAAAAACTGAATTTATCTGGAATTTCGTCAAATAAGAAAAATCCTAATGCAGTTGCAAATATAATCTGTGAATAATCATAAACAGAGATTTCTTTTGCTGGTGCATAGCAGTAAGCCGCTGTGATCGAAAACTGACCGCCTGCGGCGGCAATCCCTGCCAGAATCAGAATCAATACTTGTGACAGCGTCATTATATGAAATTGAAATATCAGATATGGCAGTGTGATCAGACAGGAAAACCCTGAGAAAAACAGTACAATAAAATTTTTAGGAACGTCTTTCTGTCCCAGGATTCTCACAATGGAATACGCACACCCGGCGGCCATGCCGCCTGTCAGTCCGATCAGGGATGATCCAAAATCCGAAAAATCCAGGCTCGGCTTGATAATAAATAAACTTCCGATGAATGCAAGCAGAACAGCACCGCCCTGTAATGGGCGGAGCTTTTCTTTTAATAAAATCCAGGAAAATAAAATTGTGAAAAACGGCGACATTTTATTCAGCATGGATGCATCTGATAAAACCAGATGATCCAATGCATAATAATTACACAAAATGCCAACTGTTCCCAGGGATGCTCTTAGAATCAGCCAGAAGAGACTGCCTTTCGGGATATTTATATTTTTCTGATCTTTCAGGCAGATTGCCCCTGCAATCAGTAATGCAATAAAATTTCGGAAAAAGCTTTTCTGTACAGATGGCAGATCGCCGGAAAGTTTCACGCAGGCATTCATGACTGCAAAGCAGAACGCAGAGCAGATAATCAGCAAAATGCCTTTATATCTCTGATTTTTTACCATAACAAATCCGGATCATCAAGACGATCAATCAGGTGAACCAGATACCGGAGTACCTGCATGGAATCCGTAAGCTCCACTTTCAGATTCTTGTTAATATCAGCGTTGATTCTTCCCTGTGGTGTGAGAGCTTCCACACCGACATAACAGCGGTTCATGATGACAACATCCAGAATATCCACAGCACCACTGAGATCCGCATCTCCTGGCAGAGTGCTTTCTTCTCCGACAAGTTTCAGGATACCCAGTCCGGACATGTCTGTGTAACCCATTCCGGTCAGATCATACCAGTTGGAAATCGCCGTCCGCTTACCGTCGCCTGTGCCATCATCGTTGATCTGTGCATCAAATCCGACAACCTGGTTTGCACGGAATCCGCCGAGTGTGGACGGGATTGCAAATTCTACCAGATAACCAGTATCTGTTTTTGCTGTCGCAGAAACAAAAGCATCCGTACTTAGACCGTCTGTAACAGATTTTTCATTGTCAAAATTAGTTCTGACTTGAATATCATCCGATTCATAGGCAGTTGTTTTATGATTGTTTTCATCCAGGAAAATTTCAACTGTATCCTGTTCATAAACATTCACACTTGCCTTGCTCAGTACAGGGTCTGTTACTTCTGCAAGGATGTAAATATAATCCTTGTCCCAGAGTAATTTTGCCGTACCAGTTGCACCTTCCCCAAGGGAGAATTGATTAATATTAATAGAATTAGCAGATTTCCAGATTTCATCAATTTTGCCATCAATTTTCGGAGTTCCCTGTGTAGCTTCTGCATAAGCAGGGATTTCTGAAATTGTGATCTTGCCATAACTGGATTCTGTGAGATCTCCCAAGGAGTTCCAGGCAGTCCCGTTTAATACCAGATCAAAACGCAAGGTATCACCGGCAGCAAAACTTTTGCTGTCAACATGTGCGAATGAAACTGTAATTTCGTTTTCTCCTGCTTTGACAGCATATTCTTCCGGTTCTCCCGGCTGATTCAGGTAATCACTGAAAATATCTAATTTTCCTGCTTGTTTTGCATTGACATGTAGAATCAGTGCTTGTTTTTCTGCATCCCAAACTGCTTTAAAAGATCCTGCTTTGCCGATCTCATTTTCTGCCTGTGCATCCAATGCAAATTGCAAGGTATGATTCTCATCACAGATATAAGCTCTTGCATTTTTAATCGTCTGAACAGGTGCATCCGTGTCAATGACAGCATAGTAAGCCGATTTTGCCTGATAATTTTTATCAAATAACAATGGATAACCGCCGATCCAGCTTGTGGAGTCTGTAATGCCCCAGAGTACCACAGCAGACAGATTCACGCCATCATCTTTGACTCTCTTGAACATGTCAAAGCATTCCCGGTAACGTTCTGCAAGTGCAAGCCGGTCTTCATCCGTATCAGAACGCAATGCAATATCAAGTTCTGTAATCTGGATTTCCAGACCCATATCTGCATAGCTCCTGAGAGCTGATTCATACTGTGCAATGGATGGCGAACTCATACCAATATGTGACTGCATTCCCATGCCGTCAATTAACTTATTGTCAACAAGTTCCTGCAAAATATCGCTCTGGATATAATTCAGTTTATTCTCGCTGTATTCGTTGTAATCATTATAGAATAATTTGCAATTTTTTGGTGCGTATTTTCTGGCATATTCAAATGCTTTTTTGATATAGCTCTGGTCACCGTAGACACTCACCCAACCGGAAGAGCCGTCTCCCTGGCTGTATGCACCAGGATTACGCATTGTACCGGAATCAGAAGCTGCTTCATTGACAACATCCCAGGCATAGACATTTAGATCCGGATACTGTGTTTTGATGGCATCCATGATATTTTTGATATAATTTTCCATTCTCTGATCCATGATTTCTGGAGAAACGAAATCTGCTGAGGCATCATAATTTTCTTTGAAGAACCAATCCGGCGTCTGGCTGTGCCATACTAAAACATGTCCTCTGACATCAAGATGATTCTCTTCGCAGAATTTCAGCATATCTGCTGCCTGTTTGAGAGAAATCTGCGGATTTGTCTGGTCGCCGCCGTGTTCCTGCATATAGGCAAGCGTTGCAGTCTGATCCAGGACAGCCTCCGGCTTTAATTCATTGCCGATTGTCACGCTGTTATAATGTTTCAGAATCAGGTCTTTTGTTGCGCCCTGCGTAAATTCACTGCTTGCTACGGCACAGCCCATTTTGAAATAATCTGCATAGACATCCTGGAGCGAGGGAATATCTTCTTCAATCGCAGGATCAGGCAGTCTTGTACCGCTTACATCATCGAGATAAAAACCCATAAGATCCTGAGAGGTTACACTTGCATCCGGCTTATAAGCCGTCTGGACATAAACATAGATGTTGGCTGCTCCTTCCGGGATTGTGCATTCTGTGCCGACATATGTCCACTCGCCTTTGTTTGCTGTTTCTGTATAGACAGTATAATAATTTTCTTTGCCGTCCAGATCATATTGCAGATTAATTGAAAATTTCTGTGTATCTGTATATTCTGCTCCATCATAGAGTACCCAACAGCCGAACTGATAATAGCCGCCAGCCTCCAGAACGAGTGTTTTATTGCAGGTTGCACCATTCCAGAGCTGTTGACGATTATCTGTATAGACAGAGTATTTGCCGCTGTGGGCATATTGATCTGTCAGTTCCAGTGTTGTCTGTGATCCTCTGACCTGCCAGCCCATGACTGTGCCGTCATCAAAATCATCCAGAAATCCATCAATGTCGCCGGAATTTTCTACTTTTTCGCCGGACACGGTAAAATCATCCATATAAAAATCACTTAGTGTACTTGCTTCTACATAGACAACAATATTTGTTGCATCACTGGGAACAGTGTAGCTTGCATGGATTTCGCTCCACTGATTCACCTGTGCATTTGTTTGTCCGATGAAAGAATACCGTTCCTTACCCTCAGCGTCTGTGTACAGGCATTGTAAATTAAACTGCTGAGACTGGCCGCCTGTCTGTTCATCATCATAGAATACTGCAACACTGAAATCATATTGCTTTCCGGCATACATTGTGCCAATCATAGATGCACCTGCACCGTTCCAACTGATGGTACGATCTTTGACATAGAGAGACTGTTTCCCGGAATGTGCATAAGTATCTGACAGGCTTAGTGTTGTACTGCCGGATGTTCTTGCTTTCCAAGTACCGAAACCGTCTTCAAATGTGTCATTAAGCAGTTGGGTGGATTCTGCATTGACAGGAATCATGGGCAGGGCAGAGAACAGCATGGATGCTGTCATGATGCCGGCAACAGCTTGTAATTTTTTCATGGTAATTTCCTCTCTTTAAAATAATAATTAACTTTCTAATAAGTTAAATTCTATCAAATCGTCTATATTCTGAAAAATATATGTTTGTGCTTTGGTTGTGTAGATTGGCATCTGATGCTGAAAGCCGTTCCGTTCATAATTTTGGATGGCAATGCCGATTGCTTGTCCCTTTGGTGTAGGCATAAAACCATTTCCATAATTTGCTTTTTTTAAAAGCCTCTTACTGAAAAGCCAGTTGGAAATCATGCCGTTTTTTAGCTTTTTTACTTGTGACGGATCTACAAAAGAATTTAAATAATTCGTAATTTGTGAAATTTTTGCCTCTGCTGCAAATGGGCATAAATTATCTTTCTGTTGTTGTGTCAATTGAAATTCTATTATTGTTGCATGAGCAGATCTTGGACATTCTGAAAATGGTTTTACTGGCATATTAGATTTTGGGAATCGGGGAAATTCTTCTGCATGTTCTGCGCAGAATACTGCAATTTCCCGGATAGAATCAAAAATCCATTGTTGGGCATCTGGATGATAGACCACAGTTTTGAAACTGCCATTTTTACAAAAAGTATTTGTCATTCCATATGGAACTGCTTTCTCTGTGGCTACTCTCTGAAAACCACTGCCGTTTTCTTTTGCATATCTTTCTAGTAATCCCTGATTTTCTAGCCATTGTGAAATTGCAGCACTTGGAATAAAACCGTTTTCATCTGGCTGCAAGCCTGTGTTGATGATGCCTGTGAGCTGTGTAATCGTGACCGGTTCATTGCTTACTTGGAAATTAACAATTCTCTCTTCTGAGATAGCAAACCGGTTTTGATCCTGTTCTTTTAAAAGAATATCCTGTTCCAGTTGGTTTGCAATATAATCCAGATATTTGATGATTCCAGCTTTTCGGATTGTCTCATTCTCCGGAATCTGATTTTTTGTCAGCGGATCAATGCCCTGTGCAAGAAACTGCATACAGGCTTTTGCATTTTTTAAAATTTGTAATTCTGTCATGTTAAGAATCTCCTGGAAATGATCGTATTAATATTATTTTACATCAGAATTATCTGTTTGTCAAGTATTGCAATTGATAAATACTTGCTTTTTGTGATCAGATATGCTATACTATAAAAAAGTAAGGAGGATTGCAGATGCAGAATTTATTAAAAAAATTGGAAAGATTATGTGATCCGTCCAGAACAATTCTGATTGGAATGGATGGTTTGGGCGGTGCAGGAAAAAGTACGATTTCGGGATTGTTGAAAGATTACTTCAGATCGAAGAATTATTCTGTTCTTGTCCTGCATGTAGATGATTTCATTCATCCGAGGGCAGTCCGATACAATCCGGATTTTGCGGAATGGGAATGCTATTATGATCTGCAATGGCGATATGATTATCTAATTCAGAATATCATGAAACCTTTGCGGAATGGACAGGTTTTTAATCGTCAGATCGAATTTTACGATAAGGACAATGACAGTTATTTTTCCAAACAAGTCACAATCCCGGTAGGCAGTATTGTGATCCTGGAGGGAATTTTTCTCCAGAGGGAAGAATTGCTTGGCATGTTTGATTATATGATCTATTTAGATATATCTGAAGAAACAAGATTGCAGAGAGTGTTGAAGCGGGATGGCTATATCGGCAGTCAACAGCAGATCCGGCACAAGTACGAAAACAGATATTTTCCGGCTGAGAGAATTTATATCCGGGATTGTAATCCTGCGGCAAAAGCAGATTGTGTGATAAGAGAAAATGAAGTGTTTCCTGATTTTCTGGCTTGACAGATATTATAATTTGTGTTAGAATAAACTCAGAAATAAAATAAACAGGAGTTGAATTAATATGCTGTTTCATACATCACAGAGAGATTTCTTTGAAGTTCTGGAAATCAGCCAGGAAATGCCTGTTCTGGTGGATTTCTATGCGCCATGGTGTGCGCCTTGCAGAGCATTAGAGCCGAAACTGGATCAACTCTCAGAAGATTATCCGGATCAGGTGATAGCATATTCTGTGAATACGGATACAGATCCGGAACTTGCACAGGAATATGCTGTTGAAAATTTACCTTGTGTCATATTATTCCGAAATGGAAAACCTGTAAAACGCTGGGAAAAAAATATTTCTGTCGAAGAGATAGAACAGGTAATCCGGAATCAGTAATCTGATCAAAAAAAATCCGGTTCTGGCAAAGAACCGGATACTAATTTTTACACAAGACTACCGTCAAATACAGTATCTATGTATTTACCTGCACCCTCTGGCGTATAAATCCAGTGATCGATATGATTACCATCGTAGAAGTAACGCAGGGGTTCAGGAGTAACTGCTCCCTCGCAGACATCTACCAGAATCAGTTTCACTTTAAGTTTCTCTGGGATTAATGCCTTGATATAGACGCTTGTGCGCTGACCGACTTCCACAGGCTGGCGGAGTTCTGCAAGTCCTGCCAGATTCGGCATCAGTTCGATAAATACGCCGTACTTCTCAACAGATCGTACAATACCGCAGGTTGTCTCTCCGACATGGAACAATTCTGCATTCTGCTCCCATGTGCCAAGGAGTTCTTTGTGGGACAGGAGGATGCGTTTTCCTTGCATTCCCTTGATAATGACACGGATATTCTGACCGACTGTGAATCTGTCTGACGGATGTGCAATACGGGAGACAGAAATTGCGTCAATCGGCACCATGGATGCAATACCGCATCCAACATCTACAAATGCACCGAATGGCTCCAGATGTGTTACTTTTGCATCAATAATATCACCTGGATTCAGGCTGGACAGGAACTGCATCATACACTGCTCCTGCACGGCACGGCGGGACAGAATGGCGATTTCTTCACCGGTTTCTGTGATTTCTGTGCGTAAAACCCGGAAACACACTGGTTTTCCGACTCTTGCAATTAAAGCAATGTCACGCAGTTCTCCTTCCGCAATGCCGACTGCACCCTCTTCACGGGGAATCATGCCTTTCATGCACGGCAGCTGTACCCACATGTTGTGGTTGCTGTCGCACATTGTGACCCTTGCTTCCAGGATCTTTCCTGTCAGCTGTGCCTGCATGAGTGTCTGGGGACTGGAAATGGCTGTCTGGTTTTCAATGGTGTCCAGGAGTGTACCCTCCGGACTGAATCGTTTCTGGTACATGTTTTCGACCTCCGATTTTTGTTTTAAGGAAAAGTCCTGTTGTAGTCTATGCCGGATTCTGACGGAATAGAACTGCGTTTATTCCGGTTACAACAGAAAACTTTCTGACATCCGGCTGATTTTCATCTATTTAATGCTATCACATTTTGGACTTCTTGTCAAGAGAATATTCCATACTTTTTTGAAGATTTTTTCTCTGTTTTTGTAAAATTGCAACAGAAAAACCCGATAAACTCAAAAATGATCAGGATTTCCGGATGTTTACAGCTCCCATACTCTGCATGATTGCTGAAACATCCCCCAGGGAATCTGCATCACAGACGATAGAAAGCTCTGCACTTTTCCTGTAATAATATTCCGGCAGAATAGAATCGCTCAGATCCGTGATCATAACGGCTGTCATGTAGTTTTCCATTCTGAGATTTGCCGGCAGCAGTGTGTATCTTTGTTTGCCCTGCATGGACGGAACGGCTTTTCCGAGATTGCGAATCGACAATTTGCGGATATTCCGGATGGTTCTGCGGATTCTTCCGCCCGCCAGTTCTGCAAGATCCTGTGAGCCAAATTCCGCTGTGATTCTGCATAGTTCCATAATCTGAATCCTCCTGCTATGATATTTTTAAAAAAATCAGCATACTGTACAGGATTTGTGTCCTGCTTTTATTATGATTGCACAAATTCCGGAAACTATACAGATAAGTTCTTGCCTTTTTTCAGAAAATGCAGTATAATATAATTTGAGTTACTATCATTGCAGAACAGGAGCTGAAATATTAAAAATGAAGATTCAGATCAATGATAAATTAATCATGAAAAAACAGCATCCCTGCGGTGCAAAAGAACTGCTTGTACTCCGTGCCGGTATGGATTTCCGGCTGCGATGTACAGGATGTGGCAGGGAATTTATGATGCCAAGAATTAAATTGGAAAAATATATCAAGCAAATTATTTCGCAAGACCAGGACGGTGAACAGCATGTTTGAAAAATTACTTGTCATGCAGGAAAAGTACCAGAGTATGAATGAAATGCTTTCTGATCCGGATATTATCACAGATCATGCAAGATATGCCGGATTGATGAAAGAGTATAAAAATCTGACACCGATCATGCAGGCATTCACGGCATATCAGAAAACGCAGGAAGATTTTGCAGAAGCACAGGAACTTCTTTCAGAATCCGGACAGGATTCGGAACTGAAAGAAATGGCACAGGCACAGTTGGAAGAAACTAAAATTTTACTGGAAGAACAGGAACAGGTACTGAAAGTTCTGCTGCTTCCCAAGGATGTCAACGACGACAAGAATGTTATTATTGAAATCCGTGGCGGTGCAGGCGGAGAAGAGGCATCCTTGTTTGCCAATTCCCTTTTCCGGATGTACAGCATGTATGCAGAGGCACATCGCTGGAAACTGGAGATTTTGAATGCCAATCCTACGGAACTTGGCGGTTACAAAGAGATCAGTTTTTCCATTGAGGGGGTTGGTGCATATTCCAGGTTGAAATATGAAAGCGGTGTGCATCGTGTCCAGCGTGTGCCGGAAACAGAGTCCCAGGGCAGAATCCATACTTCTACTGTCACAGTTGCTGTTTTGCCAGAAGCAGACGAAGTAGAACTTGAAATCAATCCAACAGATCTCAAGATTGATGTATTCCGATCCAGTGGCGCAGGCGGTCAGCATATTAATAAAACAGAATCTGCTGTAAGAATTACACATCTGCCGACAGGCGTTGTTGTAGAATGCCAGGATGAACGCAGTCAGCATAAAAATAAGGACAAAGCCATGAAAGTCCTGCGAGCAAGATTATTTGAATCCATGCAGCAGGAGCAAAGCGAAAAAATCGCTTCGGAACGAAAAATGCAGGTCGGAACAGGTGACAGATCCGAACGGATTCGGACATATAACTATCCGCAGGGACGCATGACAGATCATAGAATCAATCTTACATTGTATCGATTGGAAAGTATTCTGAACGGTGATCTGGATGAAATTTTTGATGCATTGGCTACGGCGGATCAGGCTGCAAAACTGGCAGAACAGGAAGTGTAATTCATGAACCAGATTTCTACAAAATTACTGCATGATACACCGGAAGATCTCCAAATTGCTGCGAAATTACTGAAAAACGGTGAATTAGTGGCAATTCCCACTGAGACAGTTTATGGTCTGGGAGCAGATGCCCGGAATGAAAAAGCTGTCCGGGCAATCTTTGCCGCAAAAGGACGACCCGCAGATAATCCCCTGATTGTCCATATTGCAGATATGGCAATGCTGGAGCAGATAGCCGCTGAGATTCCCGAAATTGCAATCCGACTGGCGGAAACATTCTGGGCAGGGGCATTGACCATGATTTTTAAGAAACGTCCGGAAATTCCATTCGTGACTTCCGGCGGATTGGATACAGTCGGTGTGCGGATGCCGTCTCATTCGTTGGCAAGGGAAATTATCCGCTTGTCCGGTTGTCCGATTGCCGCACCATCAGCGAATCGATCCGGTTTGCCGAGTCCGACAACAGCAAGGCATGTCATGGATGATATGGACGGACGGATTGCCGCCGTTCTTGACGGTGGTCAGTGTGAAGTCGGTGTGGAATCCACTGTGATCTGTTTTGATGATCCGGAAACAATTCATATTCTGAGACCTGGTTGTATTTCTTTGGAAGACATGCAGCCGTTTGCAGAACGGATTTATATTGATAAAGCCATTTTTGAACAGATTTCATCAGATGCAAAAGTTGCCTCTCCGGGAATGAAATACAAGCATTATTCTCCTGATACAAAAATTCTGCCAATTGATGCACCGGATTTCCAAAGCTTTTCAAACTATGTGAAATCCCATGCACAGGATGGGACATATTGCCTGTTATTCGATTCTGATCCGGACGTTCCTGGCATTCCTTGTATGCGTTACGGTGATAACGGTCTGGCACAGGCACATGATCTGTTTGTGCGATTCCGGGAATTGGATGAAGCAGGTGCAAGTCTTGCCTATGTGAGAATGCCACGGCAGACCGGTGCGGATCTATCTGTCTATAATCGACTGATGAGAGCCGCTGGATTTGAGGTGATCCGGTTATGACAAATACACTCGTGATCGGACTGACCGGGCAGACAGGTGCAGGAAAGAGTACAGTTTCAGGGATATTTGCAGAGCATGGCTTTGGGATCGTCAATGCGGATCAGGTTTCCCGGCAAGTCGTTGCTCCGGGCGAGCCTTGTTTAGAAAAATTGGTAAATTGCTTTGGATCTGAGATTCTGAATCCGGATGGTTCTCTGGACAGAAAATCTCTTGCGAAAATTGTTTTTACGGATCAGAATCAATTAAATCTGCTGAATAGAACGATTCATCCGTTTATTATTCAAGAAATCCAGAAACAGATTCAAGATCATGCTGTTGCAGGGCAAAGATATATTTTATTGGATGCCCCGACTTTGTTTGAAAGCCAAGCGGATCAGTTCTGCAATCGGATTATCTCCGTTATTGCAGATCAGGAAATCCGCTGTGAAAGAATCATGCAAAGAGATCATCTGACAAGGCAATCTGCGTTGGAGCGGATCAATTCCCAGTTGGAAGAAGATTATTTTATTTCGCATTCTGATTATATTCTGGAAAATAATGCAGATCAGAGAGAACTTGCGGAAAAATCCAGGGAATTAGCTGAATTAATAAAATTAGAATATAATTTTAGAAATTTTTTAAAGAGAGGTTTTTGAAATGGAAAATACAAAAGAAACAACAGAGCTGAAACAACTCCAGGAGAAATTATTCTCCCAGAACAAACATGCCGGACAGCGTATGACAGAACAGGAACTTGCGGACTGCAATGCGTTCTGTGAGACTTACAAGGATTTCATGAATCTTGCCAAGACCGAACGGGAAGCGAATAATTTCGTAATCGCAGAACTGGAAAAAGTCGGCTACAAGTTATTTACACCTGGTATGGAACTTCGGGCAGGCGACAAAATCTATGTGAATAATCGTGGCAAATCCGTGATCATGGCAACCATTGGCACGGAGGATATCCGCAAAGGTGTCCGGCTCTGTGCGGCACACATTGATTCCCCCAGACTGGATCTGAAACAGCATCCTGTTTATGAAGATGCAGAAATGGGCTATTTCAAAACGCATTATTATGGTGGTATTAAAAAATATCAGTGGACAGCAATCCCGTTGTCCCTGCATGGTGTAATTATCCGGAAAGATGGTTCTAAGCTGGAAGTCCGGATTGGTGAGGATTCCTCTGAACCTGTGTTCTATATCACAGATCTGCTGCCGCATCTTGCGGATGATCAGATGAGAAGATCCCTTGCACAGGGTATTAAGGGCGAAGAACTGAATATTGTTATTGGTTCAATGCCGTTCCGGTCTGATGAGGGCAGCAATCTTGTAAAACTCCAGATCCTGAATATTTTGAATCAGAAATATGCGATCACAGAAGATGACTTTATTTCCTCAGAACTGGAAGCCGTTCCGGCATTCCCGGCAAGAGATGTCGGCTTTGATCGGAGTATGATCGGCTCATACGGACATGATGACAGAGTGTGTGCATATCCGGCATTCCGTGCATCTCTGGACGTTCCTGCTCCCAAGCATACAAGCGTTGTCATCCTGACGGACAAGGAAGAAACCGGAAGTGACGGCAATACTGGCTTGAAATCTGCCTATCTGAAATATTTTCTCTGCGATCTGGCGGAATGCTTCGGTGCAAACGGAAGAGCTGTCATGAGTGAATCAAAATGCTTATCCGCAGATGTGAATGCTGGATTTGATCCGACATTCCCGGATGTCCTGGAACGTAAGAACTGTGCTTATCTGAATCATGGTGTGTGCGTGACGAAATTCACTGGTGCAAGAGGCAAGTCCGGTACTTCAGATGCGTCTGCAGAATTTGTCGGCGAAATCCGGAATTTACTGGATTCCCAGGATGTCATCTGGCAGACCGGAGAACTTGGAAAAGTGGATGTCGGCGGCATACAAGCGTTGTCATCCTGACGGACAAGGAAGAAACCGGAAGTGACGGCAAT
>CAMWOX010000023.1 GCA_947175975.1 uncultured Ruminococcus sp. | reverse complement strand
AAAAAAGACAGGAGAAAAATTCCCATGAGTAACAGAAAAACCAAAATCATCTGCACCATTGGTCCGGCAACGGATCAGGAATCTGTTCTGCGTGAAATGATGCTGTCTGGCATGAATGTCGCAAGATTCAATTTTTCCCACGGTGATTATGCAACGCATAAACAGCGTTTTGAAACAATTGTCAAACTTCGTGAAGAATTGCAGCTTCCGATTGCAACCATGCTGGATACCAAAGGGCCAGAAGTCAGGTTGAGAAAATTCATTGATGACAAACCCGTAGAAATCTTTGACGGCGATCTCTACACACTCACAACGAATGATGTTCCCTGCACGAATGAAATCGGCAGCATTACGTTCAAGAATCTGCCCCAGGATGTCAGTGTTGGCACAAGGATTCTGATCAATGATGGTGTCATTGAACTGCTTGCGGAGAAAATTACCCGGACAGATGTTATCTGCCGTGTCATTCATGGCGGTGTACTCTCAAATAATAAAGGCATTAACGTCCCCGGTGTGAGATTATCCATGCCATATCTGAGCGACGCTGATATGAATGACCTGGAATTTGGTGCAAAGATGGGCTATGATTTCATTGCCGCAAGCTTTGTCAGATCCTCCGCAGATATTAATTATTTAAGAAGATTCACAGAAAGCCTCGGCTGGTTCAACGTCCGGATCATTGCCAAAATTGAAAATCTGGACGGTGTTCAGAATATTGATGAAATTCTGGAAACCGCAGACGGAATTATGGTTGCCCGTGGGGATATGGGTGTAGAAATTCCGTTCGAGCAGATCCCTGCCATTCAGAAACAATTGATCCAGAAAGGCTACAACGCCGGAAAACAGGTCATCACGGCGACGCAGATGCTTGAATCCATGATTAACAATCCCCGTCCGACCCGTGCGGAAATCACTGACGTTGCAAACGCAATCTACGACGGCACAAGTGCGATCATGCTCTCCGGAGAGACTGCTGCCGGACAGTATCCTGTGGAAGTTGTGCGTACAATGGATCTGATTGCCTCCACGACAGAGGGCAATATTGATTATAAGCATGAATTTGCCTCCAGAAAAGAAAATGAAAATGCAACGATTGCAGAGGGTATTGCACATGCTGCTGTAACAACGGCTCATGATCTAAATGCAAAAGCAATCATTGCTGTTACCAAGAGAGGAAAGACAGCAAGACTAATTTCCAAATTCCGTCCGGCTGTACAGATCCTTGGCTGTACAACGGATGAAGACAATCAGCGTAAAATGAACATGAGCTGGGGCGTAACACCATTTGTAATCGACGAAGAAGACAATACAGATACCCTTTTCGCAAAAGCAGTTGCAGCTGCGAAAGAACATGGACATGTCAAAGAGGGGGACCTTGTCGTCATCACAGCAGGTGTGCCGCTGGGGATTTCTGGTATGACCAATCTCATGAAAGTAGAAAAAATCTAAGATATACTGGAATGTGCCGGAATATCCCGGATTACAACAAAAACCCTGCCGGATCCGGCAGGGTTTTTCTGAATCCTGAATTAATAATCTTCTTCGTCAAGCAATTCTCTGATAGAGAGGGAAATACGCTTGTTGTCAAGATCAATTCCAATGATCTTCACCTGTACTTCGTCACCGACAGAAACAACGTCTCTGACATTCTCTACTCTGCGGTTAGCTAACTGGGAAATATGAATCAGACCATCTACACCATCAATAATCTGTGCAAATGCGCCAAAAGATGTAGTGGAAACGATCTTAGCCGTTACAACATCACCCTCTGCATATTCTGCCTTGAACTTCTCCCACGGATTGTCTTCTGTTCTCTTATAACCCAGAGAAATACGTTCTTTCTCAGGATCAAGATCTTTGATATACACTTTAAGTACATCACCAACAGAAACAACTTGGCTCGGATGTTTGATTCTGTTCCAGGACAGTTCAGAAATATGCACCATGCCGTCAATGCCGCCGAGATCCACGAATGCACCATAGCTTGTGATGGACTTCACTTCGCCCTCGTATTCCTTGCCAACTTCTGCATCTTTCCAGAATACAGCCTTGGCAGCGTCTCTCTCTCTGCGGGAAACAGCCTTGATAGAACCAACAGCACTCTTTCTGCGTTCCGGAGCTTCCAGAATCACAAACTTCACTGTCTGACCTTTCAGCGTCTCCAGTGCAGCATCTCTGGGAAGTCCTGTGTGGGATGCAGGAATAAATACACGTACGCCTTCACAGAATACGTTTACACCGCCCTTGACAACAGTGCTGACAACAGCTTCGAGAATAGCACCCTCTTCTTTTGCCTTAACAATCTTGTCAACGCCAGCCTGCTCATCCACTCTTTTCTTGGAGAGAGTAGCCATACCGTCCTGATCACTTACTTTTGTAACGATCAGTTCGAGTTCATCGTTTACACTTACAATATCAGAAGGTTTCTTGCTCGGATCATTTGTCAGCTCACTTGCCGGAACAGTACCGGTCTGCTTTGCACCGGACAAGTCAACGATAACTTCACTGTTATTTACAGACACGACAATGCCTTTCACTCTATCTCCGTTTCTCAATTTTTTGCTGAAGCTTTCTTTCTAGATTGCCTGTGCAAAGTCGATTTCTTCTTCAGTTTCTGGACTTCTGTTCAGATTTTCTTCCATGGTAAAAATTACCTCCTTAATAATATGTGCCGGCGTGGACGCACCGGCAGTAATGCCAATTTTCTCGGCATCAGAAAGCTTTAAAATTTCAAGCTCATCTGCATTCTCGATATGATAGGTCTTGCAGTACCGGGAGCAGACATCATATAATTTCACAGTATTGGAACTGTGTTTTCCACCAATTACAATCATACAGTCAGACTGGGAAGCCAGCTCCGCAGCAGCGGTCTGCCTTTCTTCTGTTGCACGACAGATTGTTTCATAGATTGTAATCTCAAAATCCTGCATGGGGAGTATTTTGAGAGCATCCCTCCATAATATACTATTATAAGTCGTTTGACTAACAATTGCAAGTCTTTTTTCAAAATTTTTTTCTAAATTCTGAAAAAAGTCTTTCAGCACAAATTTATCTTTAAAAACGAAAAAATTTTGTTGACAATGACCAACAATTCCTTGCACTTCCGGATGCTGTTCATCACCTGCAATCAAAATAAAACTGCCTTTTGCGGTTTCTTCCGCAACAATATCATGGATTCTTTTCACATAAGGACAAGTCGCATCAATCACAGGATTTCCCAGTGCATGGATTTCATCATAGATATTTTTAGCGACACCGTGAGAACGAATCACAACATATTCACCCGGTTTCAGTTCTGAAACTTTCGAAATAATTCTTGCACCCCGTTCCTGCATTGCATTCACAACATCTGTATTATGAATAATAGGACCTAAAGTTGCAACAGGCTTTCCCTCATCGAGTGCCTGTTCTGCTTTTTTGACAGCTCTGCTAACACCATAGCAGAAACCTGCCGACTTTGCAGTTCTGATCTGCAAGGAAATCACCTCATTTTTCTGCCGGCTTTTCCGGCTCGTCCACTAAATCCCGGATGCTGTTCATGATAGTCGGAATGTATTCCATACGGAGCGTTTTGAGCAGCTCCCTTTCTGTAAGATGTTCCACAGACGGCAGACTGCCTGCCGGAATTGGTTCGCCGACACGAACAATTACTTTACTGCGAAAATGCAGTTTTTCTCCCTGAAAATTAATTCCGATTGGAATAATATCCGCCTGCACTTTTGTTGCAACTAATGCAACCCCGGCTTTCCCTCTGCCGACACGTCCATCTTTGCTGCGTGTACCCTCAGGAAAGATCAGCAGGCTTCTTCCATCCTGCACGCTTTTCACAGCTGTATCAATCACAGCGGAATCCCCTTTGCCACGCTCTACCGGAAATGCCCCCAGCCAACGAATCAATGCGGCAAATACAGGCTTTTCAAACAATTCTTTTTTTGCCATGAAACTGTATCTTCCATAGCCTGCCAAAGCAACAAATACAGGATCTGCATAACTCCTGTGATTTGACACATAAATATAATTTTTATGCTTGTCAATCCGCTCTCTGTGTTCAAATTTCAGATCAAACCAGAAATACATTGCCAGTCTGACGAGTATCATTACAAAATAATAAATCATAATTCGTTCAGTTTTTCCCGGATTAAACTTTCAATATACGCAACGACTTCATGAAAACCCATTTCGGAACTATCCACAAAAATGGCATCCTCTGCCTGACACAATGGTGCAATGGCACGGTTCATATCATTTTCATCACGCTGACGAATATCTGCAAGGACTTCTTCATAGCTTGGACAATCCGGCTTTTCTTTCAATTCCAAATATCTCCGGCTTGCTCTCTCTTCCGCAGACGCTGTCAGAAAAATTTTCAGATCTGCATCTGGGAGTACCACCGAACCAATATCCCTACCGTCCATGATAATATCATTTTCAGTAGCGATTTTCTTCTGCAAATCCAATAAATGCGCACGGACTGCCGGAACGGCAGATACTTTTGATGCTGCCATGGAAACCTCAGGACTCCGGATATAATCCGTCACATCTTCGTCACATAGCATGACTCTCTGCACACCGCCGATAAATTTGAGTGTTACCGAAATTTCCGGAAGTTTTTCTGTGATCTGATCCGCATCAAGACACTGATTCCTGATTGCATACAAGCCGATTGCCCGGTACATTGCCCCGGTATCGACATGAATAAAATTCAATTCCTCTGCAATAACCCGGGAAATACTGCTCTTGCCCGCACCACCAGGTCCATCTATTGCAACATTCATTTTTTTCATGAGATTCTCCTATCACACAATCAATAACGCTAGTATTTTATTATTATAACATAAAAAAACCAGAATGTCAAGTATTCCGAAAAATCAAATTGCTTCCATAGATTCCGCAGCCAGAAACGCCGTAGAGAATGCAATCTGCAAGTTAAATCCGCCGGTGTAGGCATCCACATCAAGCACTTCTCCGGCAAAAAACAGATTTTTCAGCAATCTGGATTCCATTGTTTTCGGATTGACTTCCTTACAAGAGACACCGCCTCTGGTAATAATTCCCTCCGCCATAGGTCTGGTATTTCTGACAGTGAAATCAAAATTCTTTAATTTCTCACAGATCTGCATTCTCTGCTGTTTTGTCAGAGAATGATTTTTCAGATAAGGTGGAATCTGCAATCTGCCGATCAGTGACATGACCATATTCGCAGGCACAAGCTTTCTTAATAAATTGGATAACTGCTGATTGGGATTTGCAGCAATCTCTCTCTGTAATCTTTTATCAAGCTGTTCCGGATGCAATGCCGGTTTCAGATCAATATGCAATGTATGCACACCAGCATCACACATATGTGCTGATGCACTCAGTACCAGAGGACCAGAAACACCGAAATGCGTAAACAGCATTTCTCCTTGTTCCTGATAGAGAATCTTATTTTTACTTCGTAGTGTTAATGTAACATTTTTCAAAGAAACTCCCATCATCTCGGCACAGTCACGTTCCAATGTTTCCAGGGGAACTAACGACGGACGAAGTGCTTCGATTGTATGCCCTGCCTGTTGTGCGAGCCTGTAACTGTCGCCTTCCGATCCTGTGCCAGGATAAGTCGCACCGCCTGCGGCTAACAGAATCCGGTCTGCACGGAATACTTTTTCACCACACACGACACCCTTACAGATCTGATTTTCAATCAAAAGTTCTGTAACAGTTTCATGTAAGATTTTTACTTGTAATCTTTTTAGTTCTGTATGCAGTGCTTCCACAATTTCAGATGCCTGATCGCTCACTGGAAACACTCTATTACCCCGTTCCGTTTTGAGTACAACGCCTAGATTCTCAAAATATTGCATCACATTCTGTGGCTGACATGCTGCAAATGCACTGTATAAAAACCTGGCATTGCGAGGAATATTTCTGATTAATTCCTGCAAATCACAGTTATTTGTCAGATTACATCTGCCTTTACCCGTAATCCGGAGTTTTTTGCCAATTGTTTTATTTTTCTCCAGAATGATAATTTCATGTCCGGCTTTTGCAGCATGAACAGCCGCATAACAACCGGCTGCACCACCGCCGATGATCAAAATTTTCATAAATTTAATTTCTCCTCAGCATTCTTCTTCTGCGTTCTGCAAGAGTCTGTCTCCTGGAATCTGTCTCTTCCCGGCACAGCTCCCAGCCTGTTTCTGTATATACCAGTATATCGCCCTCTGTGAGATTTTCCGGGAGCATATTTCGCAAAACAGAAATAAAAGCCTGTCCGGATTCTGTATCATATTCCAGGATCACAAACGCTCCCTCAAAACGATCAATTCTATATTTCATCAGCTCTCCTTGCCACTTGTCGTAATATTGCAAGATTTTGTATCTTTGTCATAATAAAATATAATATCGCCCTGCTGTGCGGTAATATAGACCTGATCCGTCCAGACGGCGAGATGATCCAGCGTGCTTTGCACCGGATGTCCGTATTTGTTGTTCACACCGCAGGAAACGGCGACGTATTCCGGCTGAACCTGTGCTAAGAAATCCTCACCCGAAGAAGTATCACTGCCATGATGCCCGGCTTTGAGGAAAGTTGCTTTTAATAATCCCAAATTTTCAAGATTTCCCAGGATTGTCTTTTCTTCCTGGACTTCCATATCGCCTGTGAACAGACAGACAATATCATCATACTGCACACGAAGTACAAGTGATGTATTATTCAGGGAAGATGCCTTTTCTGTAACAGGGGCTAAAACTGTAATCTGTGCATTGCCGAGCGTGAAACTGTCTCCGGCTTTGAGAGACTGGTATTCTGCACCTGTTTGTTCAATTGTATCCAGATAACGCTCATACGTTTTCGTCGTAGGTGTCAGGGAATCTTGATAGACAGGTTCTATCACATGTGCCGGCTTGATCTGTGTAAACACTTTCTGAAAACTTCCAATATGATCAGCATGCATATGTGTTGCCACCGCATAATCCAGATCTGTGATATTTTGAGAATCCAAGTAATCCAGGATTTTTGTACCTGCACTGGATTCCGCAGTATCAATCAGCATGGTTTCTCCGTCTGCACAAACTAAAATGCTGTCGCCCTGTCCGACATCAATCACATGCACCTGAAATTCTGCATCTGCAACTGTAACATCCTGATTCTGCTGGGATTCTTCTGTCATGCTATATCTGCCAGTCAACAAAGCAACTGCGGACAGGATTGCTACCACAACAGCATAAATAATCTTATTTTTGGTTTTCGGTTCTCTGGATAATCCTGATCCTGGATCTGTTTTCTGATTTGCCATAAATTTCTACTCCTGATTCAATTTTTCTTATTTTTCATTCTTCGTTCTTCCAGCTGCATCGGTGACATTAACACACGTCTGGGCTTTGCACCCTCATATGGTCCTATGATGCCCATTTCTTCCAGTTCATCCATGATTCTAGCAGCTCTGGCATAACCAAGCCGCAAACGTCTCTGCAAATTGCTTGTAGAAGCCTGTCCGGCAGCAACTACAACTTCAATTGCCTGCTCAATCAGATCACTGTCCCCATTCACAGCAATTTCTTCAGAATGATTATTTTTTTTGTCACCTGTGACTGCCATACGATCAACTTCATTGACGATCTGCATATCATAATCTGTTTCCGACTGAGATTTGATAAAGTTCACAACATTTTCGATTTCCTGGGTGGATACGAAACAGCCCTGTACCCTGACAGGCTTAGGCTGACCGCTCGGCAGATAGAGCATATCACCATGTCCCAGTAATTTTTCCGCACCGCCGACATCCAGAATGATTCTAGAATCAATCTGAGACATAACTGACAATGCAATTCTGCTGGGAATATTTGCCTTGATCAGACCTGTAATAATATCCGTTGTTGGTCTCTGTGTTGCAATAATCAGATGCATTCCTGCGGCACGGGCAAGCTGCGCCAAACGGCAGATTGCTTCTTCGACTTCCTTGGAAGCTGTCATCATCAAATCTGCCAGCTCATCAATACAGATTACAATCTGCGGTATTTTCTGCAATTCCAGTTCCGGTTTTTCATCACAGATCCTATTATAATCTTCCAAATTACGGACACTGTTCTGTGCAAAAATATCATATCGTTTGAGCATTTCCTGCACTGCCCAGTTCAAAGCACCTGCGGCTTTTTTCGGATCTGTCACAACAGGAATCAACAAATGCGGAATGCCGTCATACACCCGAAATTCCACAATCTTGGGATCAATCAGGATTAATTTCACTTCTTCCGGTGTGGCATGATATAAAATACTCATAATAATCGAATTGGTGCAGACAGACTTACCAGAACCAGTTGCACCTGCGATAATCATATGCGGCATTTTCGCAATATCGCCGATAATCACATTGCCGGCAATATCTTTCCCGACACCGAATGTCAGTTTGCTTTGTGATTTCTGAAATTCCTGTGACTCCAGCAGCTCCCGGAGAGAAACCATATCTTTTTTAGAATTTGGCACTTCAATGCCGATTGCAGGTTTTCCGGGGATCGGTGCTTCAATACGGACACCCTCCGCCGCCAGATTCAGCGCAATATCATCTGACAAATTTGTGATTTTAGAAACTTTGACACCTGCCGCAGGCTGTACTTCGTATCTTGTGACAGATGGCCCACGTGCAATATTGGTAATCTTCACTTCTACATTGAAACTGCCCAGAACATCACGCAATTTATTGGCTTTCTCCAGCAATTCCTGCTGGAGCATCTCATCATCCCCATGACTCACACCACAATTCAAAAACTCCATTTTCGGCATGTGATAGACATCCTGCACAGGATTCTGATCTGCCTGTTGTGCAATCTCATCTGCAATCGCAAACATGGATTCCAGACGTTCTGTTTCTTTCTTGCTCTTCTTGGAATTTTGTGCCGCCTGTTCAATCAATTCTTCCAGGGAGGGCATCAGCGAAAGCTGTTTGTCTCCAGATTCCGGAATATGACCGGATTTCGGTCTTGGCTTGGCTTTGACTTTTTTAGAAGTCCCCACAGATTCTGTGGTTTTCACTGGATCAGCTTCTATCGGAATATCAAAAAATTCCCTCATGCCGTTTTGTTCCTGTTGGATTGCTTCATTGCCCATGGGAATATCAATCGTGATAAATTCCTGCTGCATCGCAGAAGATTTTTGAACAGCTCCCTTTGTAATCATGTCAAGAGCCTCCTGTTCGTCTCTGCGTTCTTGTTCTATCTGTTCCTGTTCATAATCTTTCAGTAATCTGCTGTCTGCCCTGTCTTCCTGGACGATAGCCGCAAAATCCCGGAATGGTTTCCGGATCATATCGAATAATTCCGTGAGACTTCTCTTAGTCAGAAGCATAATACTCACAAATAACAACAGACAAATCATGATTTTCGATCCTGTCACATCAAAAATCCTGACAATCAGAAATGCCGGTATACTCAGCATACCACCGCCGTGCCAGGCGATGCCTTCCTGATAGCATAATTTCAGGCACTGCCCAAAATTATAATTTAGCATTTTCTCACCATCAAACATGATTTCAATAAAACAGCTTGTAAACATCATGCAGATACCGAACCACTGGAGTTCCTTTACAAGTTTCTGTTCTTCTTTTTTATGTTCAATCTGGTAGGCACAAAAAAATAAAACTGCTGGAATTGCAATCACAGGTATGCCAAAAAAGCCTTTTAGCATTTCATGCAGTGTTTTCCACAAGGCATTCCCCTGCACGAAAATCAACAATAATATTAAAATCCCAAGTGTAAACAGACAGACAGACAACACCTGTGCCGGAATTTCTTTTTTTTCAGGTTCTTCGGATTCTTCCGGACTGGGTTCAGGCTCAGGCACAGCCGGCATGGAGAGTTTGGGCTTTTTTGGTTTCTCTTCCGGCTGCTTCTCCGGCTTTTTCTGAGACTTTGATTTTTCAGAAGAATTTTTTTTCTTTTTTTGGTTCTTACTCTCTGCCACGTTTCTCCCTTTCTTTATGTACAGCATTCCCCACCCGATGCAGGTGGGGAACTGAAACTGTTCAATCAGCGGATGATTTCATGAATGCCATAGCCTGCAACTGTCAGACCGAGCAGCAATGTATAGACTGCAAAATACTTGAACTTATTATTTTTGACTAACAAATCTACTAACTTGATTGCACCAATGCCGACCACTGCGGCAACCACAAAGCCAATCAGATACACGGGAATTTCATTCATGGGAAGTGCATTGGCATCCACGGCATCTTTGATTTCCACAAGGCAACCTGCCAGAATGGTGGGAATGCCCAGCATGAATGAATATTTCACAGCTGTGTCCCGATCTGTCCCAACAAATAACGCCCCACAGATAGTCGATCCGCTTCTGGAAATGCCAGGAAACAGTGCAATTGCCTGAAAAATTCCGATTGTGAGAGCTTCTTTCCATGTCAGTTTTCCTGCATCTTTTGTGCCTTTCCTGCATCTGTCAGACAAGAACAGAATCACACTTGTATACAGAAAAAAGCATCCCAGTGCAATCACATATTTCTCGGCGACTCCCTCAATGAAATCTCTTACAAAATAGAACGGCACTAATACAGCAAGAGAAATCATCATCATATAGAGCATCCGCCGTTCCGGAGAACCTAAGCCTTTTTTGATTAACTGTCCCTTGAACAGATCCAAGATCATATGTCCGCCCTCCTTGGCAAGGGCTACTACTGTATCCCGGAATGCCAGACAGGTCGCCAGGAGTGTTCCCAGATGCAGAAATGCAGAAAACAAGAAATTATTGCTTTCATCTGCATTCCCTGAAATATGTGCATAGAGCATCAAATGCCCCGAACTGGAAACCGGCAGAAATTCTGTCAGTCCCTGGATGATTCCCTGCAAGATTGCATCTAAAATTGTCATATGTAGTCTCCTTATTATTTTTTATTTTTTCTCTATGTAGGCACAAAAAATGTGCCTGAAATTAATCCGGGTATCTTGCCGGACTGGTCTCAATCAATTCATACAGACCAGAAATTGCATCACTCAGACTGCCCATCTGATCAATCAAACCCATCTGGACTGCCTGATCGCCTGAGATCACAGAACCTACATCAGTAGCCAGTTCTTTTGTATTGGTCATCAGAGACCGGAACTGCTTTTCAGAGATTTTGCTGTTTCGAGTCACAAAACTGATAATTCTGTCCTGAATTTTTGAAATATACGAAAAACTCTGCGGAACGCCGAGCATCATTCCACTCATCCGGACAGGATGAATTGTCATAGATGCTGACGGAACAATATAAGATCTCTTTGCACTCACGGAAAGCGGTACACCGATGGAATGTCCGCCGCCAACTACAAGCGAAACAGTCGGAGTTTGCATCCCTGCAATCAATTCTGCAATCGCAAGTCCGGCTTCTACATCACCGCCGACTGTATTCAGCAAAATCAACAATCCCTCTATGCTTCTGTCCTGTTCAATTGCCACCAGAGCCGGAATGATATGCTCATACTTGGTTGTCTTATTCTGGGATGCCAGTTCATAATGTCCCTCAACCTGTCCGATCACTGTAAGACAATGAATCAGATGTTTCGCATTCTGAGGACGGATACTGCCGGTATCTTCAATTAATTCCGATTCGTCAATCTGCTGTTCTGAGCCGGATTCTTTTTCCTGCTCTCGGTCTGTATGGGGAAACTCTTCCGGTGTGTGATACTCTCCGAGGTTATCATCTTGCATACTTTTTCTCACGCCTTTCTGGATTCAGATATTCTGGATCTAGTATGCCGGAAAAATCTGTATTTATGCAGAGACCTGATTTAATTATAGCATATTTTCAGAAAATGTCAAGTCTATTGCTGAAATTCTGTCAGGAGAATAAAAAATGCAGAACTCTCCTGTAAGCCAGTTGAAATGTCATTGCCGGGACTTCTTCCGATGCCAGCAAGGCACATTCACACAAAAGTGTTTCATCATGATAAAAATAAACTGTTCCTAATTTTTGTTTTTTCTGCACAGGAGCTTGCATATATTCCGGGAGAACCATAACTGCCTGGAGCTGTGTACCTACCGGAACAGCGAGGGCAGGCAAGGCAGAAAGTTCCAGCAGAACGGCAGATTCTGTACCACCTTTAATTTTCAGAGGCTGTAAAAACTCTTCTGCAAATCCGGGAATTGTGATCTGATATTTCTGAAACCCGGCATTCAAAAGTTTTTTCGCCAGTGTGAAACGTTCATCCTCATCCGGACAGCCCAGGACGACAGCAACACAGATCATACCATCCTGCTCGGCGGCGGCAATCACGGAATTTCCGGATGCCGGAGAATGTCCGGCTTTCAATCCCCTGTAATTGTCCCATGTCCTGGCAATTGTATTCTCATTGACAAGCTCTACAGTGTCATTCCGGATAAAAGTTCTCCAGGTCGTGAGACATTCTGTCAGTACTTCGCAATGAAGCACCGCACAGGCAAGAAGCCCCATGTCCTGTGCGGTAGAATATGCCATTTCATCATCAAATCCCTGTGGTGAAGTGAAATGTGTTGCTCTCATACCCAGATCAAATGCCATTGCATTCATATCCATCACGAAATTTTCTGCACTGCCTGAAATCCGATCTGCCAACACAGCAGCGGCATCATTGGCATTCCCGACAATCAGTGCAAGCAATAATTCTCTGATTGTAATCGCATCACCTGGCTTAAGCCAGATCACAGCTCCCTGCATACCCGAAACGCTCTCTCCTGCGGTTACAGTAGTGTCCAGTGTGAAATTGCCATCTTCAATAGATTTTGCTGTTAGAAACGCTGTCATAAGCTTTGCAAGCGATCCTACTTGCCGCTGTTCTTCGGCATATTCCTGTGAGAGAATGCATCCTGTGTTAGCCTCTATGAGAAGCAGGGCGGATTCCTGTTCTGCGTGAACTGAAATAAAATTTCTGAGAAAAAAAGAAAGAATCATCATGCTTGCAAAGAAAATCCGGAAATATAATAATTTTACATGATATTTCATAGTCAAATCCCCTTGCTTTTAAATCTTGCTATTTATCTATATGCAGGCAGGCAAAAAAAAAATTCAAGTTGACAAAAATATAATTC
>CAMWOX010000022.1 GCA_947175975.1 uncultured Ruminococcus sp. | reverse complement strand
TAAAGAGTAATGTTCAATATTAAATACTGAATATTTGGAGGTAAAAAATGTCTGAAAAAACGAACGCAAATATTGGCTTTGAAAAGCAAATCTGGGACGCTGCCTGTGTTCTCTGGGGGCATATTCCCGCTGCTGAATATAGAAAAGTAATTGTAGGACTCATTTTTTTAAGATATATTTCAAGTGCTTTTGAAAGAAAATATCAGGAACTTGTTGCTGAAGGTGATGGTTTTGAAGATGATAAAGACGCTTACATGATGGATAATATTTTCTTTGTACCTGAAAGTGCAAGGTGGAACATGATAGCAAATTCCGCACATACTCCTGAAATCGGAATTGTTATTGATAATGCTATGCGTGCGATTGAAGATGAAAATAAGGTTCTCAAAAACGTATTGCCTAAGAATTACGCAAACCCTGATCTGGATAAGCGTATCTTAGGTGATGTAGTGGATATTTTCACGAATCATATTGATATGAGCCAAACTGGACATGATGAAGATTTGCTCGGTCGTACTTATGAATACTGTATCGCTATGTTTGCGGAAAAAGAGGGTGCAGGCGGTGGCGAATTTTACACACCATCAAGTGTCGTGAAAACTCTTGTTGAAATATTAAAGCCGTTTGAGAATTGCCGTGTTTATGACCCTGCCTGCGGTTCTGGTGGTATGTTTGTACAGAGTGCAAAATTTATTCAGGCTCACAGTGGCAATAGAAATAATATCTCTGTATATGGGCAGGAAGCGAATGCTGATACTTGGAAAATGGCAAAGATGAATATGGCTATTCGTGGCATTGAAGCAGATTTTGGTTTACATCATGCGGATACTTTCTCAAATGATTTACACAAGAGCCTGAAAGCTGATTTTATTCTTGCGAATCCTCCGTTCAACTACCATCCGTGGGGACAGGACAAGCTGACAGAAGACATTCGCTGGAAATATGGTGTTCCGCCTGCCAATAATGCCAACTATGCGTGGATTCAGCATATGATACATCATCTTGCACCCAATGGAAAAATCGGTCTTGTGCTTGCGAATGGTGCGTTGTCTACGCAAACAGGCGGTGAGGGAGAAATCCGAAAGAGAATTATTGAAGATGATTTAATTGAGGGCATTGTTGCGATGCCGACACAATTATTCTATTCCGTAACGATTCCTGTTACTTTGTGGTTTATTACGAAAAATAAAAAACAGTCAGGAAAAACGCTATTTATTGATGCTCGTAAAATGGGCTTTATGGTTGACAGAAAACACCGTGATTTATCTGATGAGGATATCGCAAAACTTTCTGATACATTCACGGCTTTTCAGAATGGCACGCTTGAAGATGTCAAGGGGTTCTGTGCTGTTGCCACAACAGAAGATATTGCAAAACAGGATTATATTTTAACTCCTGGACGCTATGTCGGCATTGAGGAACAGGAAGATGATGGAGAACCATTTGACGAAAAAATGAAACGTCTGACTTCTGAACTATCCGAAATGTTCAAAAAGTCACACGAGCTTGAAAATGAAATCCGTGAGAAACTGGAGACGATTGGGTATGAAATTTGAAAGTTATCCACTTAAAGATTTAGTTACGATTAAGTATGGTAAAAATCAAAAAAAAGTCATTTCTGAGGCTGGAAGCATACCGATTTATGGAACAGGTGGCTTAATGGGATATGCAACGGAAGCACTATATGATAAGCCGTCTGTTCTTATTGGCAGGAAAGGAACAATTAAAAAAATACGTTATGTTGACCACCCGTTTTGGACTGTAGATACATTATTTTATACAATAGTTAATGAAACACTTGTTATTCCACAATTTCTATATTATTGCCTGCTTCAAATTGATTTATTACAATACAATGAGGGTACTACTATTCCAAGTTTAAGAACGGAAACTCTTAATCGTATTGAACTAAAAATTCCTAGCATTGATAATCAACATAGAATACTGGAATATCTTGCTTCACTTGATAACAAAATCGAAATTAACAACAGGATAAATCAAAATCTTGAGCAACAGGCACAGGCTATTTTTAAGTCTTGGTTTGTGGACTTTGAGCCGTTTGGTGGGGGTATGCCTGATGATTGGAAAATAGGAAAAGTAATTGATATTCCTATGACTATTACAGACTATGTTGCAAATGGTAGTTTTGCCTCGTTAAAGGCAAATGTAACTTTGAAAAAAGAAAAAAATTTTGCTTATTTTATTCGTAATACGGATTTAAAATCAGATTCTTTCAATACCTATGTAGATAAACATTCATATGAATTTTTATCAAAATCTGCTTTATATGGTGGAGAAATAATTATTTCTAATGTTGGTGATGTTGGCAGTGTTTTTCTTTGTCCAAAACTTGATATGCCTATGACATTAGGTAATAATGTAATAATGCTTAGACCAAATAATGAAATATATCAATATTATTTGTATATTTGGTTTAAATGGATGCAAGGACAAACATATATTCAAAAAATTAAAGGTGGCTCTGCACAACCAAAATTTAATAAAACTGATTTTAAGAATACTCCTATTCTTATTCCTTCATTGAGTATACTAAAAGAATTTTGTAATATTTCTAAATCAATATTTGAAAAAATAACAGATAATAATGCTGAAAATAATCAACTTTCCACTATCCGTGATACACTTTTGCCAAAGCTGATGAATGGGGAAATAGATATATCGGAAGTAAAAATATAAAAGGAGACTATATATGAAATATCAGCCATATCGAGAAATAATAAACTTAGCGCCGGAATTGAAAGAATATAGAAAATTATGTAGAGGAAAAAGTAAAAAATTTACATATTATCTTGAGTGGAAAGAACACATTTCTAAAGAACTTCTTAAATTAGAGAGCTACAATAGAGTTGAGAATTTTAAACGTTTTCTGATTAATCACAATAGAGTAAATAAAAATATTAACACCTATCATGTATCTTTAATAATATTTGGAGAAACCATGATTTTTAATACGTTTGATATATTTAAAGAATCTGATGAAAAATGTAATATTCTTACATTTTCTAATATTATTATGCTTTTTTTATGCATTGCAATTGTAATACTTGGAATTATACATCAAAGTGATTACTACAATAAAGAATATTGTTTTTATTGTGATGTTCTCGAAATATTAGAAGAAATTTACAAAAAGGAGGAAGATTAATGCTTTATGCAGAAGCAAATTATGAAAATGCCCTGATTGAATTATTTAAAGAAAATCTTGGCTATGGAACGGTCTGTGGCTATAATATAGAACATGATGTAAAATCTCCATTATATGATGCTATTCTGGAAGAAAGCATTTTCAGAATTAACAAAGGCAAGCCCTATGAAGCAATCAAAAATGCTTTGCGAATGTTGAAAGATTTTGAAAATGGTTCTCTTGTGCAGAAAAATGCCGTCTTTACGGACTATCTGCAAAATGGAATTTCTGCACGATACATAGAAAACGGAGAGGAACGTTCCACGCTGATTTATCTTGTTGACTGGAAAAATATAGAAAATAACTCTTTTATCTGTGCGAATCAGTGGACTTTTGTTGAAAACAGCAACCGCAGACCAGATATGATTTTGTTTGTAAACGGTTTACCATTGGTGCTGATAGAGTTGAAATCACCATCAAGGGAAGATACAGACGCAAGCGAAGGCTACTTGCAGATAAGAAACTATATGCATGAAATTCCGTCCATGTTTTATTATAATCAGATTTGTGTGATTTCCGACCAGCTGACAAGCAAGGCAGGAACAATCACGAGTGATGAAACGCGCTTCATGGAATGGAAAACGATTGACGGCAGTCATGAAAATACACAATATGCAAGTTTTGATACATTCTTTGAGGGGATTTTTGAGAAAAAAAGATTTTTGGATATTCTGAAAAATTTTATTTTATTTTCAGATGATGGTACAAAACAGATAAAGATACTTGCAGGCTATCATCAGTATTTTGCAGTAAATAAGGCAATTTTATCCACACAGAAAGCCACTGAAACAGATGGAAAAGGCGGTGTATTCTGGCATACACAGGGTTCAGGAAAATCTCTTTCCATGGTATTCTATGCCCATTTATTGCAGTCAGCACTGAACAGTCCGACTATTGTTGTATTGACTGATAGAAACGATCTTGATGATCAGTTATATTTACAGTTTGCAAAATGCAGTGATTTTCTGCGTCAGAAACCTGTTCAGGCAGAATCTCGTGAACATTTGAAGTCCCTTCTTAATGGCAGAGTGGCAAATGGTATTATTTTTACCACAATGCAGAAGTTTGAAGAATCATTCGATTGTCTTTCAGAACGAAGAAATATTATTGTTATGGCAGATGAAGCACATAGAGGACAGTATGGCTTATCTGAAAAGGTTGATACAAAGACAGGCAAAATTAAAACAGGTACGGCAAGAGTTATCCGGAACAGTCTGCCGAATGCTACTTATATTGGCTTTACAGGTACGCCGATTTCGATGAAAGACAAATCTACCCGTGAAGTTTTCGGTGATTATATTGATATTTATGATATGACACAGGCAGTAGAAGACGGTGCAACTCGTCCTGTTTATTATGAATCTCGTGTATTAAAGCTGAAACTGAATGAAGAAACATTGAAAGTCATTGACCAGGAATATGATCTTATGGAAAAAAATGCTGATTTAGGAGTTATTGAACAGTCCAAACATCAGCTCGGCACAATGGAAGCCATTCTGGGCAATGAACAGACGATTTATTCTCTTGTCACAGATATTCTTGATCATTATGAAAATAACAGAGCCAATCTATTAACCGGTAAAGCGATGATTGTTGCCTATTCTCGTGATATTGCGATGAAAATATATCATAAAATCCTTGAAATTCATCCTGATTGGACAAAAAAAATTGCTATTGTTATGACTTCTTCCAATAAAGACCCTGAAAAATGGCATAAAATTATTGGTAATAAAGCACACAAGGAAGAAATTGCCAAAAAATTCAAAGATAACAACAGTCCTTTGAAAATAGCAATTGTCGTGGATATGTGGCTTACCGGTTTTGACGTGCCGTCTCTTGCGACAATGTATATTTACAAGCCTATGCAGGGACATAATCTTATGCAGGCTATCGCTCGTGTAAACCGTGTATTTGAAGATAAAGAGGGCGGACTTGTAGTTGACTATGTAGGGATTGCAAATGCTTTAAAACAAGCCATGAATGATTACACAGCACGTGATAAGAACAGATACGGCGATACAGATATATCAAAAGTGGCTTATCCGAAATTTCTTGAGAAAATGTCGATATGTCGTGATTTGTTCTATGGTTTTGATTATCATCATTTTATGACTGGTACAGATCTTGAACGTGCAAAAACAATTACAGGCGGTGTGAACTTTATGATTTCTCCGTCTAAAGAAGAGGACAGAAAAGACTTCCTGAAAGAAGCATTATTACTGCATCAAGCATTCTCACTTTGTTCATCTATAGTTGAGAGAGAGTTAAGACTTGAAACAGCTTTTTTTGAATCAGTACGAGTGATTGTTTTAAGATTTGAAAATAAAGGCGAAAATAAAAAAATATCTCTTCCTGAAATGAATGCAAAGATAAATGAATTGCTGAAACAGAGCATCAAAAGCGAGGGAGTAATTAACCTGTTTTCTGACATTGGCAAGGAGTTCTCATTGTTTGACCCTGAATTTCTTGTGGAAATATCAAATATGAAAGAAAAAAATCTTGCTGTTGAACTGTTAAAAAAGCTGATAGCAGAACAGATTCATATATACAAACGTACAAATGCTGTAAAATCGGAAAAATTTTCTGAAATTATGCAACGTGTAATGAATATGTATTTAAACGGTATGCTTACAAATGAAGAAGTTATGGAAGAAATGATGAAACTTGCCAGACAGATCAAGCAGGCAGGCGAAGAAGGTAAAAAATTAGGTCTAACCGCTGATGAACTCGCTTTCTATGATGCACTCACAAAACCGCAGGCAATCAAGGATTTTTATGAAAATGAAGAACTGATTGCAATAACAAAAGAACTTGCAGAAACTTTACGCAAAAATAAGACTATTGACTGGCAGAAGAAAGATTCAGCGAGAGCAAGAATGCGTATGATGATTAAAAAACTTCTTAAAATTCACCGATACCCACCAGATAACCAACCTGAAGCAATTGACGCCGTTATGATGCAATGTGAATTGTGGGCAGACAATATGATATAACAAACAAAGACTTGCTACAATGATGTAGTAAGTCTCTATTTTTACGAAAAATTGTCCTGTTTTATCACACATAAGGTGTAGTTTACTACACACCTATATCAAATTCTATGACAAAATTATATATGATGACACACTATCTTCGTTCGGATTTACTGTAACAGGATGGTATATCAAGATTTGATAAATGAGTGGCAATATTCGGAATATAGTGATGAAGAATCAACAGGAGGAAATTTGTCAAGTATTCTAGTATTTCTTTTGTAAATTCCAGACATCGCAGTGTCACCAATTTCTTTATCAATCTGATTCCTGTTCTAGCAGCTTACTCTTTTCTGCCTAAAAATTTCTCTATTTGTTCTGACTCTAATATGCAAAAAGGCTTTTTATGCTTACTTGACTGATTTTTTCTGTCGAACTCATGTTAATAATAGTAAAATAAAACTGAAAATCTTGAAAAACAAAGTAAAAACGGCGGTCGAAGTCCTTATTTTGCCTCTGAATTGCAAACTTTTTTAAATTCATGCCAGAAAATTTAAGTCTGACCCAATTGCAACATAGTAAAGATAGTATATTATCTATTCTTTCTGTATTCTGTCGGGCTTTTCCCTAAACTCCTGCGAAAGCATTCTGCATAATAACTTGCTCCTGAGAATCCACAAGCAAGACTGATTTCAACTATTGTCATATCCGTGTTCTGCATTAACACAATGCTTTTTCTAAGACGATAATCATTTAGAAAAGCAATGGGCGTTTTGTGCACATACTTCAAAAATAGATTGCCACAGGTACGTTTTGAAACATATCCTGACTTTGCAATATCTGTTAAAGTAATTTTTTCCGAGTAATGTTCATGAATAAACGAAATCATAGTTTTCAGTATAGATAGCTGTGTATCATTTTTGACAGTTATCAGCTTGATATCAGTATGCTGTATAATCTCACTCCAAATGAAATGCAATGAACCGATCGCTGTCAAAACAGTAACGCTTTCATCTTTCTCTGCAATCAAATGTACATAACGAATAATTTCATTTTTCCATGTTACATCTTGCTTTAAATGTATAAAATCCAGAGAAGAATCTAAAATAGGCAATACAATCTCTTGCTCCAATTGTTTTGTAGTGCATAAAATCATTGGATGAAATAATATAACAATATAGCTACACTCTGTCATATCCTTTGAAAAAGCAGAATGCAAACGATGAGAATTGACAAAGATACCCTCACCTTCATTAATTCTAACAAGTTGTCCGTTTACATTATATGTCATATGTCCTGAGAGTGATATAACAAGCTCTACATCATCATGCCAATGCTCTTCCATAAAATAATTTGGATAAGAAGAAAAACGTCCTTTGTGAAAATAGAATGGAAATTCTGGATAAGTATATTTTATTTTTTCGCTGCGGTCATGATTTAAGTCGATAAAGTTTACACATTTATTTTTCATTTGATCACCTTGCGTTTTTGTTATAGATTTATGCGTTATTACAGTTGAAATATTATTTTCTATGCGTTATAATTATATCATGATCATATGATTATGTCAAGGTGAATATGTAAACTGCATTATAATTCCTCAAAAAAGCTCTGTATGGGTTTGCCAAGAATCTGCGACAATCCCCATAACTCAATATCAGAAACAGTACGGGTTTGTTCCTCAATTCGGCAAATTGAGCCACGACAGATATACACCGCAAGCGTTTCCAATTTATTGGCAAGTAGTTGCTGACTCATTTTCTGCTCTTTGCGGAATTTCCGCACCTGCTTGCCGACCATATTCATCTGTTCACCATCAATAATTCGTGCCAAAATAATCGACCTCCATAAAAAAAGTCTTGACATAAGACAATTATTATGATATACTAAATTATAGTTTTTTATGTCCTGTCATAGGACAACAAGCATTTTTTCTGAAAGAGAGGTAACTATGTCTGCTATTATCCAAATCAAAAACGTCACCAAAGAATTTAAAGTCCTCAACCGCCGTGAGGGATTGAAAGGCAGCCTGAAAGACCTGTTTTCGAGGGATTACAAGATTGTCCGTGCGGTGGATAATATCTCTATGAATATCGAGCAGGGAGAGATCGTTGGCTATCTCGGACCTAATGGGGCAGGAAAGTCCACTACCATCAAGATGATGACGGGTGTACTGGAACCGACTTCCGGTGAAATTCTGGTCAGCGGCAATATTCCATATCAAAACAGGGCAAAAAACGCACAGGAAATCGGTGTAGTATTCGGTCAGCGTTCGCAGCTCTGGTGGGCATTGCCACTGATAGAATCCTTCAAGCTACTGAAAGATATTTATCAGATCAGCGATTCCGACTATGAAAGCATGATGCATTTGTATCGATCCCTTGTGGATATTGAACCGTTGTTACATAAACCTGTTCGGCAAATGTCACTTGGACAGCGTACGCTTAGTGATATACTTGCAGCTTTTCTGCATAATCCGAAAATCGTATTTCTGGACGAGCCAACAATTGGTCTTGATGTTTCCATGAAATCGAAGATACGCATATTGATCAACGCCCTCAATAAGGAAAAGAATACTACAGTCATTCTTACTACTCATGATATGGGGGACGTAGATGCACTTTGTCAGAGAATTGTCATCATTGATAAGGGTAAAATGCTCTATAATAACGACATTGAGCATTTGAAAGGATTTTTTGGATCATACAGAACGCTGAAAATCCGCATTGACGGCGATCTGAAACAACAAGCAGAGGTAATACAAAAGAGCCTTCCAGAATTTTCCGTTTCTGCTGATGAAGAATGGATTTCCATATTGGTAGACGAAGAAAAGTCTAAAATCATGGAGGTATTGCATCAACTCCAGAAATCACACGAAATGCGTGATATGCAATTGCAGGAAATTTCTACTGAAGAAATAATTAAAAAAATCTACGAGGAGGGTGTGGAATGAAGCTGAAAAAATATATCTCTCTCACCCGTGCAGGCATTATGGAATCTCTACACTTCCGGCTTGGGACAGTTGTTATGGTTATTGGAAACCTGCTGTATCTCATAGTAGTCTATTTTCTGTGGAAAGCGATTTATGCCTCCGCAGGAACAGACGTGGTAAATGGCATGACCTTCACTGATACATTGATTTATCTGGTATTGGCTACAGCGCTGTTCGGTTTCATGGAAATGTACACAGTATGGGAAATCGGACGAAATATCCAGTCTGGAAAAATCGTCCTTGACCTACTTAAACCTATGGAGTACCGCCGCTATCTATTCTGGTCGTATTCGGGCAGTTTTGTGACGCAGTTTTTCTTTACGTTTCTGCCTACCTTCATCATTGTGGGAATCGTTACACATGGTGCAATTCCATTAGGAACAAATCTGCTATTTTTTGTTATTTCCGTAATCATGGCAGTATCTATCAACTACAGTATTGACTTTTTCGTGGGAACCATTTGCTTGTTTACGGAATCTATCTGGGGTATCAACATCATGAAACAGGTCATTGTATTGCTTTTATCCGGAGCAACAATTCCAATCGCATTCTTTCCTGAAACGCTGAAAACAATCGTGTACTACCTACCATTTCAGTCGATATACAACGCTCCACTCACACTGCTCCTTGACGGGAATCCGAAAAACGAAACAGTTCTCACAATACTTAGCACACAGCTTATCTGGTGTATTGTAATGATGATACTTAGCAAGCTGTTCTGGAAAGTTTCTCTGCGGCAAATCACAGTGAACGGAGGTTGAGCTATGAAACAAAAAGGACTTGGCTTTTATCTGCGTATCTACGGAAAAATCCTTGCACAAGACTTAAAAAGCAAAATGAGCTACCGTGCAGACTTCATAATTTCTACAATTGGTATGATTTTTACCAATATCGCAGGATTTGTTAGCTTTTGGATTTTATTCAGAAATTTTCCATCTATTAATGGATGGAGCTACTATGAAATGCTCTTTTTGTACGGCTTTTCGCTGGTATCACTTACACCTGTGCAGTGCTTTTTCGACAATAACTGGAGTTTACGAATGTATGTGTATTCAGGCGATTTCATCAAGTACTGTTTTCGTCCAATCAATCTGTTTTTCTACTATCAGTCAGAGGTATTCGACATAAAAGGATTGGGACAACTTTCCTTTGGTATTGGTACTCTGATCTACTCTTGGAGTAAAATTGGGCTTGGATTTACACCACTGATACTGATGAAAATGATTGTGTTTCTGCTAACTGCTTCACTGATTATGATAGCCTTGCAGAATGCTTCCGCAGCAACCTGTTTCTGGATTCAAAATTCATTCTATGTCCTAGATTTGGTTCTCAAATTCAAAGATTATGCAAGATATCCGATTACTATTTTCAGTCCGGTATTCCGCTTTATTTTCACATTCATTATGCCCATTGCATTTATTGCGTATTATCCGAGCCTTGTTATACTTCGACCTGATGAAGTACCGCTACTGTCGTGGCTCTCGCCTTTGATCGGCTGCCTGTTCTTCTGGATTAGTTATAAATTCTGGATGTATGGAGCAATGAAGTATAGCGGAACAGGCTCATAAAACAAGAGAAACAAATTTCATAAGATGAAGTGTGTTCCTCTCAGCCTGTCAAAAAAGTCCAGCTTTTCACTGGACTTTTTTCAATAAAGAAGTATAATAGAAAGAAGAATTCTGTGTAGAAGATTTTGTGCCGATTTATTTTCTATCTGCATCATTTTATCCCTGCTTTCATTAAGAGAGCTGGGACTTTTTAACAAGCTGAGGGCAGAATCTTAATAGATTCTGCCCTTTACCGTATTACAAACCATATTCCTTAACTTTTCTATAAAAACGATTCGGCTTCATGCCTAACTTTTGCATGGTTCTTTTCGCTGTCTGTTTACCCTCTCGCCAAAGTTTACATTCCATTTTCAATGCTGTCAGATCAACAGGAATCGGCTGTCGTCCTTTATACTTACCGGCTGCCTTTGCAATGGCAATGCCCTCACGCTGACGCTCCTTAATGGTCTCACGTTCCAATTCTGCCAATCCGGCGAACACAGTCAGGATGAATCTGCCCTGTGGTGTAGTTGTGTCAAGCTGCTCTCTTAGACTAAGATTATTCGGATTGGTTGATAAAACATTAGATTTTGTGCGTAGAATAGTACTCAATGTTTTAACACTGCTTGACAAATCTACTATTGTGATCAAAAAATATCGTCTATTGCTCTTGATTATATAAATAATCAACAGCATAATCAAGCTCATAGTCCTCTTCGGAATCACTGAATATCATCATAGCTGCATCATAATCTACAGGTATCCTCAAATCAAAACCAACTCTTGCCTGACGATCTGCAGTAACTTCAAGGATCTCATTATTTTCATCAAGAGAATTTATCAGGGGATAGTATATTTCAAACATATCATCCGAAAGATAACAGTGTCCGCCTACACTCTGGAGAGAATTTGAAGATGAAGTGATACCCATTACCATTACATTCGGACACTGTGACAAAAGATGAGTAAGAACGTCCCCCGAGCTGACAGCAGCGTCATTTACAAGTACCGCAACAGGAAGATCTTTCCATACTCCTTCGTCAAAAGTGTGAAATTTCGTAATCGGTATAATTTTTCCATTTTTTTCAACTCCGCATATGTTTGTCAGCTTTCTGTCAGCAAATAACGACGCTACAGCGTCTGCTATCTGCTCATATCCTCCGTGGTTATTCCTGAGGTCAATAATAAGATATTTCATACCGTTATCCGAAAGTTCCCGAAGCTTCCTGTCCGTATCATCATAAACATTTCTGTATTTTCCAATAATATTTGTTACGATATCGGCAGCTTCATTTTTATAGTTTTCCCTTGTTATGCGAAGATAACCGACATCGTTATCGAGCATTTTATAGGAAAAATTCTCGTCTGACAGCCTGTTATAACTGTAATAACGGTTGAGTACCTCCGACTCTCTTGATTTATAACTTCCCATAGAATCAAGCTGTACAGTCTTTGTATGTCCATCATCGGTGATAAAAGTCACATGAACTGTTTCACCGCCTTGACCTGCAAGAAAAATAGGTTTCATCAACTCCTCATTTTCCAATACTTCAAATTGGTACCAATAGTCAAGACACCTTACATCCTTCATTGCCTCGTCAACATCAACGCCGTTCCATTTCTTTATGACAGTGCCGTTATGTATACCTTCCTTTTCAGCCTGTGAATCTTCCTCGACCATGATTGCTATAGTGTCGCCGCTGCTGATCTTATACATACTCATCCCATAATCGTTTCCGACAAGTTCATTCTCAGCCTGATTTAATATATGATCGTTTTTCGCAAACCATATATGCGAATCATGAAACTCGTACTGATATTCAAGAAGCACCTTTGAAAATGCTTTTTTATCATTGTTTTTTTCTGCTTCTTCGACCATAGGAACAAATCGAGTTTTAAGACCTTCAAAGTCGATATTCTTATAATTCCTGTTGGCATAGCTTTTAGACATAGTGTCTATCATATGAGAAAAGGAATCAGCCCATCCAAGCTCTGAATAATCAGTAACATAATTATCCTGCGATAACATTATGAGTCCAAAGAAAAATGCAGCTATTCCGCCGCCTGCCGTCACACCTTTTATGACATTTGAGATTTGGAACTTCTTATCTTTTTTACTGTCTGGAATGAGCATCGTAATCGACTGCATTAAAAGCACCAGACAAAGTATACCTCTACTTAATATGAAATCATTATAAGTCAAAGGATGTACATTCATCAACACATAGACTATGCACAGTATAAGCGGCAGCATACCTGCACATATCCTTATCAGCCGTTTCTTTGAACTGTTTTTTGTAAGTTTCTTAATTATTGGCATTACCACGAACCAGAGGATCGTAAATAGTATAATGAATTTCGCCCATTTTTCAGTACTGACTATCAAAAGTATTATTGATTTTACTATATTCATAGTATTCTCCATATATATTTAAATTTTTACAGATTATCCAATTTATCACCCTATACTC
>CAMWOX010000021.1 GCA_947175975.1 uncultured Ruminococcus sp. | reverse complement strand
CACAGAAACACTATGCAGATGTAGACGGTGACGGGAAAATAACACTTTCTGACAGCATGAACGTCCTGAGAAAGCTTGTGCATTTGATTGATATATTCCCGGTTGAAGAGACAATTGAAACACCACCGGTTGAAGATCCACTTGAACCTCCGATTGCTCCCCCAGTTGAATCCCCAAATGATGCCCCTCTGGCAACATATCCTGAGCCACAGGCGTAAAATCTGATACTCCTCTTGTAAAATAATAAAAATAACTGCCGCCGGGACAATTCCGGCGGCAGTTATGCTTATAAGTTTAAAAACAATTGATGAATCCTGAGATCGTCTGTTAATTCTGGATGAAAAGCAATGCCAATCTGATTCTGATACTGCACAGCAGTGATTTTCTGATCCGTCAGATTTAAAATCCGGACTTCCGGATCAAGGATTTTTTCAATATAGGGCGCACGGATAAATCGCATGGGAAAATTCTGGATTTCGCCGATATGACCAGTATGAGAAAAACTGCCGAGCTGTCTGCCGTAGGCATTGCGTTTTACACAGACAGGGAGCGTTCCGAAACAGGTCTGATTCTGATCCCGGATTTCCTGTGCCAGGAGGATCAGACCGGCACATGTGCCAAGAACAGGCATATTTTCGGAGATTTTATCCCGTAAGATTTGGAACAGATCCAGTTCATAAATTAATTTTGATTGCACAGTGCTTTCACCGCCGACCAGGATCAAGCGGTCGAGATTCTGAGGAATGTCCTGTTTTTTCCGGATCAGGACGTAATTTTCTGACAGAAGATCCAGAATATGGGCATGTTCTGCAAAAGCACCCTGTACTGCAAGGATTCCCGTCATAATTATTTTCCTCTTTCTGCCATCAGCAGAGCAATTTCCTGTTCGTTGATACCTACCATTGCTTCACCAAGATTTTCGGAGAGGCTGGCGAGTAGTGCAGGATCATTATAATTTGTTACAGCTTTGACGATTGCGGCAGCACGTTTTTCCGGATTGCCGGATTTAAAGATGCCAGAGCCAACGAATACACCCTCTGCACCGAGTTGCATCATGAGGGCGGCATCTGCCGGAGTTGCTACACCACCGGCGGCAAAATTCACAACCGGGAGTTTTTTATTTTCATGCACAAATCTGACAAGTTCAACCGGGACTTGGAGCTGTTTGGCTGTTTCAAACAGTTCATCTTCACGCATGGAAGTGATAGCGGCAATCTGGCTTTGCATTTTTCGCATATGACGGACAGCCTGGACAACATCGCCTGTACCTGGTTCGCCTTTTGTGCGGATCATGGATGCACCCTCAGCGACTCTTCGGAGAGCCTCGCCAAGGTCTTTTGCACCGCAGACGAATGGAACTTGAAACTTGGATTTATCAATATGATAGACATCATCCGCTGGACTGAGGACTTCACTCTCATCAATATAATCAATTGCAATTGCTTGCAAGATCTGTGCTTCTGCGAAATGACCGATCCGGCATTTTGCCATGACAGGAATACTGACAGCATCCTGAATACCTTTGATCATAGCAGGGTCACTCATTCTGGAAACACCACCTGCGGCACGAATATCTGCCGGAATGCGTTCAAGAGCCATAACTGCACATGCACCAGCAGATTCAGCAATTTTCGCCTGTTCGGGTGTCGTGACATCCATAATCACACCGCCTTTCAGCATCTGAGCGAGTTCTTTGTTGAGTGCATAACGATCTACGTTTTGATGATTCTGCATAAAAAAATCTCCTTTTCTGGAATTATCAGGATTGACAATTCTGTATTAGTTTTGTATAATGATAGTATACTGTAATTCTGGTCTGATTACAAGAACCAGATCAGATATTCTGAACCAGGTCAGAAAGGGGAATTTTATGCTTACTTATGAATTGGAGCAGTCCAGAACTGAACCGTTATATAGCCAGATTTATCAATTAATCAGACAGGATATAGAAACAGGACGTATTTCAGCAGGGGAGAAACTGCCATCTAAAAGAATGCTGGCATTGCAATTAGGTGTCAGTGTCATGACAATTGAGAATGCCTATCAGCAGTTGCAGGCAGAGGGGTATATCAAGTCAGTTGCCCGCAAAGGATGGTATGCAGAAAGATTAGAAAGCCAGTTAGTAAAAAAATCAGATTCTGGGATTTTTATTCCGGAGCAGGAACAGTTGGAAGAACAACAGGGATTGTTTCCATTTACCGTATGGGCAAAGATCATGCGGGAAGAGCTTGCCGGAAATCAGAGAAAATTACTGACAAGAACGCCGTCAAAAGGTGCATTGGAACTGCGGCAGGCAATTGCAGGGCATTTGAAAAATTTCCGGAATATGGAAGTGCATCCGGAGCAGATTATTATTGGTGCAGGTACGGAATATTTATATATGTTGATTCATATTCTGCTTGGAAATCTGCATTTCGGAATTGAAGATCCGGGTTATGCAAAGATTGCAGCAATTTATGCCAGTCTGGGATTGCAGTATGAATATATTCCCATGCAGGAAGATGGAATTGATATAAATGCACTGCGGAACAGTCAGGCGAATGTGATGCATATTTCACCGTCGCATCATTTTCCCACAGGAGCGATTACATCCATTGGAAAACGGTATGCATTGCTTGGATGGGCATCAGAACAGGCGCACAGATATATTATTGAGGATGATTATGACAGTGAATTTCGGTTATCTGGAAAGCCTATCCCGGCTTTGTTTAATATTGATATCATGGAGAAAGTGATTTATATTAATACATTTAGTAAGAGTTTAACGCCTACAATCCGGATTAGCTATATGATTCTGCCGATGGGATTATTGCAGAAATTTCAGGAAAAATTGAATTATTATTCCTGCACGGTTTCCAATTTTGAGCAGTACACACTTGCAAGATTTATACAGGAAAATTATTTTGAAAAGCATATTCATAGAATGCGGAAATATTACAAAGACAGGAGAAATTTGTTATTTACTGAAATGAAAAAGCATTCTGTTTTCAGAAAATCTGTTATTTCCGGAGAAGATGCCGGATTGCATTGTCTGGTGAAGTTTGAAACGAATCTTACGGATACAGAATTATTGGAACATGTGAAAAGTTTAGGATTTCATGCGGCGGCTTTACAGGAATATTATCATACCAGACCAGTGGAGGAGCTGCATGTTCTTGTTTTTTATTATTAATTAAAAAATCCGGTCGGGAAATAGCATCCTGACCGGATTTATATTAGGATTTCAGAGAAATTCTGCGTTGTGTGAGCCATTGTTCATAAAGTCGATCATATTCGCTCATGTTAATAGAAGTGGTGCTGATACGGCAGAACTTTAATTTGTGGGATGAAATGCCTGTCAATGCGTATTCAGGTTCAAAAGGGGTAAGCCTGGAGATTTCATAGCCACTTGTTTCTGTAGAGAATGGGATCACAATTGCATGGGAGATCAAAATTTGTTCTGCTTCCGCAAAAGCAGTATATCTTGTGAATTTGTCGCCGTAATTCGCAGAAGCCTGTGAAACTTTTTCCTGCCAGTTCTGGAAAATCTCCTGTGTAGAGCGATATTCGCTCAGATCCCAGTAGGTATAGTTCTGTCCTGCCAGGAATGGTTCTGTCCATGTCTGTGGATCAATATAATCTGCTGTTTTGGCGCATTTCATGAAAGCAAAATTTCCAGATTCCCGGATATTGGCTTGTCTGGAAGCGTATAATTCTACCTGGACAAAGTCTGTTCCAAGCGTTGTTTCAAGCTGTTTTTTGAGAAGTTCGCATTCCTGTTCCAGGTGGGGGATATTGGAATCGTAGGGCATGAAGACCTGAATCGGAAATACTGCACCGTTGGCAGTAAGTTCTTCTCTGGCAAGCTCCCGAAATTCCTGAGCCTGTGCAGAATTGAAGCTGTCTGTTGTTGTGATGGAAGAAAGTGCATCGAACTGGGTGTAGTCTGTACCTGTACCGAATGTAAATTCTTTTGGTGTAATGGTACGATTCAGGAAACGTTCCGGCTGATAGGATTCATACAGGGAAACTAATTCAATAGGATTGATTGCATGAGTGATAGCTAGCCGGAAATTTTCATTGTTGACGGCAATTTTCCAGTTTTGCGGATTATATTTTTCAGCAAACTGTGGATTAAAATTGAATGCATAAAAATAACTGCATGAATAATCCGGCTGAACCGGGTGAACAAGATCTTTTGTTTCGGCATCATTCATCCATTGATCGAGAGAATCCGGAGAAATCAGAATCTGATCAATTTCGTGGCTGAGGAATGTGTTTTCTTTGATTTGTTCAGGATCTTTACAATAAGAAAGTTCGAGCCTGTCAATGTAAATATTTTGTTTGTCCCAATACTGGGAATTTTTTGTAAGGATTTTCTGATTCTCAGGGGCAGAATCTGTAAGAAGATATGCACCATTATAGAGAATATGCTGATAGTCCTGTCCGAAATTCTCTTTGGATTGTTGCAGAAATTGCCTGTTGACAGGCATAAAAGCAGGATTGCTGAGAAGATCCAAAAAATACGGACAGGGTGTATCTAATGTGAATACGAGTGTATGTTTTTCAGGTGCTTGTACACCGATGTCCCTGGGGAGAATTTTCCGGATTCTCTCTATTGTATCCTGGGTATCTTCAGTATTTTCAGTGCTTTCTGTATTTTCTGTTGGATATTGCGAATTATCATAAGTTGTGGGTTGTGTCTCTTCACTGGTTTCTGTTGTCTCTGTCGGATCATACTTGTTTTTATTGTTTTTCTGATTATGCAGACTTTCCTTGATTTTCTCTGTACGCTGGCGTTTTTCATCCCGGGCATTGAGCTGATATGCTGTATAATCATAATACTCCTGTGCATTGTGGATGACAGCATGAGAAGTATAGCAATTCTGCCATTCAGAATTATTTTTAGCATCATTGATATATTCAGCCGTTGCCACCCAGTCGTCTGCGGTAACTTCTGCATAAGCATTGCCTTCATAGTCAAACCATTGTACACCCTGCCGGATCTGGAATGTCCACTGTGTCATGCTGTCGTTATAAGTCCAGCTCTCCGCAAGTGCCGGAATAATATTGCCATAGGAATCATATTCTACAAGACAGTCTATGGTATTTGCCAGGATTCCAGAAAGATTTTCATGATTTATTTTGAGATAATTATAATTTTCTGGTTCTTGTGTGTAGGACATCCGGAATGTATTTTCTGTTACAGAAGGATTCGCCGGAACAGAAACAGAATCCGTTTCAGGACTACAAGCTGTGAACGGCAGAAACGTGCAAGCACATGCGAATGCAAGCAGTTTACTGTAGACTTTAGAATTATACAACATGGAACTTAAATGGATCGTAGCGTTTGAAAGAAGCATCATTTTTCGTGATATTCAGAATTGCAGACCATTCTTCCATTTTTTCCTCGAAAGCGTCAGAATATTTTGAAATGCGGGCATTATAGATTGTATTTTCATTCCAAAGATCTTCTTCCGTTATGCGATCACGAATCGCATAGCGTGTAACGAGATAATAAGCTTCTTCTTCTTCCACGAGATAGACTTTGCCATAATCAGCATCAGTGATCGAAAGGAGCTGATTATAAACATCTTCGCTTGGTGTGTAATAGATTTCCTCAGCATCTTCATAATCTTCAGGATTGATAATAGAAATCACGGATTCATTGGCATAAGAAACTGTTTCGGTTTCCGTCTCTGTTTCAGAATCAGTATCAGGTTCTATGCTGTCATCTGTTCCAGATGGTGTCTCTTCTGTGGAAACTGTTGTTTCTGTTTCAGATTGTGTTGGCTCTTCTCCCAAATCAAGCAATGCATCATCAATCACATCAACAGCAGTAGATTCAGAAGTTTCAGTGGTCACAGTTTTTGTTTCTGTTCTGGCAGTCGTTGTTGTCAAAGATTCTTCTGCAATGCCGGCTTCCTGTTCAGAAACAGAAGTCATGTAGTAATTATAATCATCCTGGATGATATTCATTTCTGTCATAACGGCTTCTGCACCGCCGTCTTGGTAGGCTTTTTCTGCCTGATTCTGGTATTTCTTGGCTAATTCCAGAATTTCAGATTTTTTTGCATCTTCGAGTACATTTCCCTCACTGTCGTGCAGATCGAATTTGACATACTGCGCACGGATGTTATTTTCTGCATAATAATCCTGTAATTCTTCTTCTGTCACGCCTTCTTCTGCATCAATGTCATAGTAATAATCAAAGACAGCCTCGCTTTTGTAACTGGATGTCATGACCTTGCGGAACGATTCCTCGCTAACACCAAGTTCTATCATTGCATTAGAATAGTTGCCCCAGTAGTATTGCAGCATACTTTCAAGTTGTTCTTCTGTTTCTGCATCGAGTGTAAGACCAAGTTCATCGAATTTCTTTTCCGTGGCAACAAAATCAACGCAAAGTTCAGTTGCCTTGTCTTCCACCCATGTGCGGACATCTTTATCTTCAAGATACAGCGTCTGAATTGTTTTGGTATCTTCTTTGTCAAGGTCTTCATTTTCCTGAGAGAGCTGAGACACAGCATTACTATAAGAGGAATTTAAATAATACAGATAAACACCTGCCGGGACGACATAATCATCAATTGTCATTGCAGTTGTGGTATTACTGCCACAGCCTGTGCAAGCGGCAATCAGTGTGACAACAGTCAGGACAGCAGGGACTTTTTTAAAAGAAAACATGTTTTTTACCTCCGGTGATAGATTATAATAGATCAATCTTTATTATACTACAAAATCAGAAATAAGTCCATAGCTTTTGCAAAATTTTTTCTGAATTTCACATAATTTTCAGAATAGACTTGCAGTACTTTATAGGATATGTTATAATAAAAATACAGATTGATTCAGGAAAGGTGGCAATTATATGAAAAGAGCTTTGGTCACAGGGGCAACATCCGGAATTGGCTTGCAGATGGCAATCTGGCTGCATAAGAATGGCTGGGAGCTGACACTGACAGGCAGAAATGAAATCATGCTTCGGCGTATGGCGGATAAATTTGGCACAGGTACAAAATATCTTGCACTGGATCTGGCACAGCCGGGAGCGGCGAAACAATTATTTGATTTTTGCAGGGATACTCGGATTGATTTTTTAATCAATAATGCTGGATTCGGCGTGTTCGGAGATTTCACGGAAACATCTCTGGAAAAGGAATTGGAGCTGATCCAGGTGAATATTATCGCATTGCACACATTGACAAAGTTGTTTCTTCGGGAATTTGTGAAACGGGACAGCGGATGCATCCTGAATGTGGCATCCAGTGCGGGATTTATGGCAGGTCCGAAATTATCAAGTTATTACGCATCAAAGAATTATGTTGTCAGGCTCAGCACAGCGATCCGGGAGGAATTAAGACGTAAAAATTCGCATGTAAATATCAGTGTGTTGTGTCCCGGACCCGTGAATACAAATTTTAACAACCGAGCAGGTGTGATGTTCTCCATGAAGCCAGTTTCTGCAAAATATATTGCACAATACGGGCTTGAGGGTGCATTAGCCGGCAAAGGGGTTCTGATTCCGACACTTGGTATGAAAATTGGTGTACTTGGTGCGAAACTTTGTCCGGAACAGCTTGTAAACCGGTTTGTGTACGAATTGCAGAAACGAAAAGAAATCATAGAATAGGGGATTTTTTAGAATCTATTTATAATATAAAAATAAAAAAGCATTCACAAAACTGTGAATGCTTTTCAGCGCGGAAAGAGGGATTTGAACCCTCGCGCCGCTTCTTACACGACCTACTCCCTTAGCAGGGGAGCCCCTTCACCACTTGGGTATTTCCGCAAATCATGAATCAAAAGAAATATAACGGAGAGGGTGGGATTCGAACCCACGGTACGTCGCCGTATCACTAGTTTTCAAGACTAGCTCCTTAAACCGCTCGGACACCTCTCCAGTATCACGCAGCGTATTGCCGAGTTTTATACTGCATATCTTAATCAGCTTTTTTATTATAGCATATTTTAAAATATTTGTCAAGAGGTTTTTCAAAAAAAATTTAAAAAATTTTTTAATGAGATTTTTTTAAAATTTATGATCAGCTTGTGATGAATTTATCCTGGTTTTGTGATAAAATTTTGTGAAAAAAACACTTGCTTTTTCTCATAAAAGATGATATAATAAAGGAATAAATTTTTTATGTCTGGGGATTGATATATGAAAAGATGGAATATTCATAGACCTGATCCGGCAAATGTAGCAGAATTAAAATCAGTCAGTGATCTTTCTGAGCTGTGTTGTCGTGTGCTTGTGTCACAGGGATATATCCATGTACAGCAGGCGGCTGCCATCCTGAGCTGTCAGGAACTGAGTGACCCGTTTCTGATCTGTGATATGCAAAAGGCGGCGGATCTGTTGAATCAGGCAATTGAGGATCAGAAAAAGATCTGTGTCTATGGAGATTATGACTGTGATGGTGTAATGTCAACAGTGATCTTGTATTCGTTTCTGCTGGAAATGGGTGCAGATGTCAGTTGGAGAATCCCGGAACGGTCTGAGGGATATGGACTGAATGAAACGGCTGTCCGGGAAATGCACGAAGCCGGAATTGAACTGATTGTGACTGTTGACAATGGAATTTCAGCGATTCCGGAAGCAAAATTGATTCAGAACTTGGGAATGGAGCTGATTATTACAGATCATCACCAGCCAGGAGAGGAACTACCGGAAGCCCTTGCCATTGTGGATGCTCACAGGATGGATAATGTTTCACCGTTTCGGTTATATTGTGGTGCAGGAATTGCATTGCTGTTAGTTGCAGCGATGAACGATGGTGATTTACAGATGGCAATGGAGCAGTTCGGAGATCTGGCAGCGATTGCAACCATTGCGGATGTGGTTTCCCTGACAGGAGAAAATCGCTTTCTTGTCAGCCGTGGATTGGAATATCTGGAAAATACAGAGCGTGTAGGCTTACTGGCACTGCGTCAGGTGAGTGGTCTCACTGAAAAACCTTTGGATGCCGGTAGTATTGCTTTTGGGATTGCTCCAAGAATTAATGCCGCTGGTCGGATGGCATCGCCCAGGCTTGCTGTGGAGCTGCTGCTTGCGGAAGATTCGGAATCGGCAAAAAATCTTGCTGAAAATCTGAATCAGATTAATATGCAGCGAAAAGAAAAAGAAGCAGAAATTGTCAGGGCAATTGAACAGCAGATCCGGGAGCAGCCAGAGATTCTGCACGAGAGGGTATTGTTATTTGTCGGGGAAGAATGGCATGCCGGTGTGATAGGAATTGTTGCATCCAAAATGCAGGAGCGGTACAATAAACCTTGTTTTGTGATGTGTGTCAAGGATGGTTATGGGCATTGTTCTGCAAGAAGTTTTGGAGCGTTTCATGTATTCCATGCATTGGAAGCCTGTGCAGATCTGTTGGAGAAATTTGGTGGACATCCGTCAGCAGGTGGTCTGTCACTCAAAGAAGAGAATATTCCGGCATTCCGGGAAGCTTTACAGGCATATGCAGCAAAGAATTATGCAGAAATGCCATTCATGGAAGTACAGGTAGCTTGTCCATTAGAGCCTGCGATCATGACAGTGGATGCTGTCAGCAGTCTGCAACAGCTTGCACCATTCGGAGCAGATAACCCCGAACCGGTTTTTCTGGCAGAGCATGTGCTGGTACAGGATATTCATGCAACAACAAACGGCGTACATACCAGGATGACAGTCCGGATTCAGAATCAGAATTACCGGGCGATGTTCTTTGGCAGAATGCCGGAGCAGACAGGCATTGTCGCTGGGCATTTCTATCATATGCTGGTACGTATGAAGATTAATGAGTATCAAGGAAGAGTTTCTGTGAATCTGCATGTACAGGAAGCCAGACCAGTTGGTTTGCAGCAGATGAAAATTCTGAATGCCATGCAGATTTATGACAAATATTGTAGAAATGAGATGCTTCCTGGTGAGTATTATCCGGCTATGTGTCCGACAAGGCAGGAGCTTTCTATTATTTATCAGGCACTCGCCGGAAAAGATGTCAAAAGAGAAGAGCTTGCCCCGGTTGTGATGCGGGAAAATATGAATTATTGTAAATTATTATTTGCATTGGATATTTTCAGCGAATTGGGATTAATTGATTATGATCCTGTGACGGATATTGCAAAACGTTTGCCAGCAGTACAGAAAGTAAGTCTGGAAGATTCCAATATTCTCAGGAAGATCAGGGAACACGCAGGAATCTCTGAATAGATTACTATTTTTTAAATGGTCAAAATCTGGCATATCTGCCGGAAAGTATCTTAAGGAGGGTTTATACATGACAGAGGATAGAATTGTGACATTTGACATGCTGATGCAGAAAATTCTTGATGGAGATAAGCAGTATGATTTCAGTAAGATCAAGTCTGCTTACCGCTTTGCGGAAAAAGCACATGAGGGACAGTTCCGTTCCTCTGGTCAGCCGTATATCATTCATCCTGTTGCTGTAGCGGATATTCTGTTGGATCTGGGGATGGATACAGATACAATCTGTGCGGCACTTCTGCATGATGTTGTAGAGGATACATCTGCAACTTATGAGCAAGTCAGGAAATTGTTTGGCAGAGATGTGGCGGATCTGGTCGAAGGCGTGACAAAATTGGAGAAAATTCCGATTTTTAACAAAGATCAGCAGAAAGCAAAGGATATTTGTAAAATCCTGATTGCCATGAAAAATGACATTCGGGTTATGATGATCAAACTTTGCGACAGGCTGCATAATATGCGTACACTCCAGTACAGACCGTCTTACAAGCAGCAGGCAACTGCTTATGAGACCATGAATATCTATGCACCAATTGCAAGCAGACTTGGTATCGAGAAACTGCATGAGGAGCTGGAGGATCTGTCATTCTACTATTTAGATCCATTTGCCTATGCCGAGATTGAGAAAATGCTTGCTTCTGACAAACAGGAACGTGCGGACTTTATCACATCTATCAAGGAACGCATCCGGCAGCATCTCCAGGCAAGTGATTTCCAGTTCGAGAAAGAACCACAGATTGATGGACGTGCTAAAAGTATTTATGGTATGTATAAGAAACTCTATGTCAAGCATAAAGATTTCAGTGAAATTTATGACAAATATGCTGTTCGTGTGATTGTTTCCAACAAAACAGAATGCTATGCTGTTCTTGGGATGATTCATGATATGTTCCGACCCATTCCGAATCGCTTCAAAGATTATATTCAGTCTCCGAAAGAGAATAATTATAAATCTTTGCATACAACCGTGATCGGGCAGGAGGGCATTCCGTTTGAAGTCCAGATCCGTACTTGGGAGATGCACCGGACAGCAGAATACGGTATTGCGGCACACTGGAAATATAAAGAGGGAATCCATGGAAAAGATCGTCTGGATCAGTATCTCAACTGGGTACGAGAGGCGATTGAGATACAACAGACTTCAGATGATGTAGAAGAGATTGTCCGGATTATTAAAAATGACGTTGCACCAGAGAGTGTTGTGATTGTCCTGACACCACAGGGAGATTCTGTTTCCCTGCCAGGCGGTGCAACGCCAATTGACTTCGCTTATAAGATTCATACGCAAGTTGGACATAAAATGATGGGTGCGAAGGTTAACAGCCGGATTGTACCATTAAATTATCAGCTCCAGACAGGTCAGATCTGTGAGATTCTCACCAGTAAAGAAGAAAAAGGGCCTAACAGGGCATGGCTCGAAATTGCCAGGACAACAAGTGCAAAGTCAAAGATCCGTTTGTGGTTCAAGAGAGAACGTCGGGAGGAAAATATTGAAACCGGCAGGGCAATGCTGGAAAAAGAGTTTCAGAGATGCCGGATTCATATCCCCGAGGAGGATTACAGAAAGTTTTTAGAAGATGATCTGAAACGTCATAACTGTAATACATTGGATGATTTTTATGCATCCATTGGCTATGGTGGTGTCAGCATCCAGAAATTTGCACCTCGTTGGAAAGATCTGTATCATAAATTATACTGCCAGGAGGAACAGCCCAAAGCCAAATCTCCGGTTGTACAGCCTGTTTCCAGGCAGAAAGGCAGAATTATTCTGGATGAAATCCAGGATTGTGCTTATAAATTTTCACAATGCTGTAATCCTCTTCCAGGAGATGAGATTGTGGGATTTGTCACAAGAGGACATGGGATCTCTGTTCATACAGTTTCCTGTGTGAATTATCAATCCATGCTGAAACGTGATATTCCTGAGGAAAGAGAACGCTGGCTTGAAATTCAGTGGACGGATCATCAGGAAACAGCAATGCAGACGAGCATTGAGATTATCGCACTTGACAGAATTGGGCTGATGTTTGATATTACAGCAATTCTCACGGAAGCAAGAATCCCGATTGTGCATTCTTCTTCCAGAAATCTGAAGAATGGCAATGCCATTGTGGATATTTGTCTGATGATTGTGAACAAATCACAGCTGACAGCGATTTTTGAGAAAATCCGCAAAGTCAAGGGTGTGCTGACTGTCGAAAGGGCATCTAATTAAGATTATTATTCTAGCGAAAGGCAGGCATTTTCATGGAGTTTTCAAATTTCTGGGGGCATCTCAGAACAGTTGCCAGACATCGCCATGCAGTGATGGTGAACTGTTGGAAAGCGGGGATTTTCTGGCAGGGTCTGGCACATGATCTGTCAAAGTATGCGCCAACAGAATTTATTCCAAGTGTGAAGTATTATCAGGGGAACAGAAGTCCCAATGAGCAGGAACGTTCTGAGCTGGGTTATTCTTCGGCATGGATGCATCACAAGGGCAGGAATAAGCATCATTTTGAATACTGGACAGATTATTCACCAAAAACGAGAAAGCTTGAACCTGTGAAAATGCCGCTTTGCTATGTGGCGGAGATGTTCTGTGACAGAGTTGCCGCCAGCAAGATTTATAATGGCGAGAAGTATAAAAATACAGATCCATTGTGTTATTTTCTGAAAGGAAAGCCAAGGCGGAGAATCCATCCTGAAACGGCAAAATTTCTGGAAATACTTCTGAAAATGCTTGCGGTCAAGGGAGAAGATTTTACGTTTGCGTGGTTACACTGGTATCTGGACACGCATGAAGATTATTAAGCTATAATTGCCCAAATTGATCTGAAATCTGGAGAGATATTATGTCAAATCATTATGAATTAATAGACGAAACAAACTGGGAACGTGCTATGCACTGTAGGATTTTCAGAAATAGTATAGAACCATGTTTTTGTGTTACTTTTGAGGTGGATATTACGAATTTTAAAAGAAAAGTCAAAGAGCAAGGCTTTTCTTTTACAATAGCTATGGTTTATGCAATTTGTAAATGTGCCAATGAAATTGAAAATTTCAGATATCGATTTCTTGACGGAAAAATTGTTCTTTTTGATAAGGTTGATACTGCATTTACTTATCTTAATCCTGAAAC
>CAMWOX010000020.1 GCA_947175975.1 uncultured Ruminococcus sp. | reverse complement strand
TGCAGGAACAATGGCTTGTGTAATTTTTCTGCAAGTGCAATATGCCGTTCCAGACACTGGATCTGATTTTCTTTTGTGGAAAACATCCGGTCGAAATCCAGACCACATTCTCCAACAGCCACTAATTTTGGATTGCCGGAATGCATCATTTCAAGTTCCCGGAAATCCGATTCTTTTGCAGAATCCGCATTATGCGGATGAATCCCGGCAGTCCCCCAGGCGAAATGCGCCCGGATGAAATCATCTGTTTTGCGGTTGCTTTTCATGTCTGATCCTGTAATAACACAGCCAACACCGGATGTTTCTGCATTTTGGAGAATTTTTTCCGGATTACGAAACTGTCTGGAAAACAGATTCAGACCAATATCATAGAATTTCATATTATTTTTCATGAATGCAAAATCTCACTTTCTGGATTTTATTTTTAATCTATCTCCATTGCACGGAGAATTTTTTCAGCATGTTCTGGCTTTTGGTAAAATTCCGGAAGTTCTGACTTATCATAGCACATGTAAGAAATTTCTTTTGTGTGAGAAATCAGTAATTCCGTAAAAAAACGTTCCCAGGAAAAATATTTCTCACAGGCAATATATTCTGCCGGATTTTTTAAAATTTCGGGAATATCATTGGATTTGATCAAACCAGATTGCAGAATCAGCCATTCAAACGATTCCGGAAGAAAGAAAAATAATTCATCCGGATGCAATTTCTGATACTGCACAAGCGTTTCTATTTCAGCTCCAAGAGCAGCGGCATCTGCAATCACCAAAATTTTTTTACCTGGATATTTCCTGATCATCCGGGACAAATTTGACTTTCCCTGTGCGGAGATACATGCAATTCGGTCATCAGCGACACGCTGAAAAAACTGGAAGCCGGATTTCTGATCTTCTGTGATAAAGAGATCAAAATCAGAATTTAGAATATGCTTTAATGACAGATTCTGGTATAATTTTTGAAATCTGGGATATTTCTGATTTTTCCGGATTTCATAAATTGTATCTATGCTGTAAGGAAGCTGCTGTAAATGATTTCGGGTTGCAATGACATAATAATTATCCGTCCTCTGAATACCTGAAGCAAATGCCGCAGATTTGAGAAACACATTGCCTTCATCAATAAATACAATACTGTCATGGATTGTTTTTAAACGCTCCTGCCAGTCACGTCCCTCCAGAATCCGGCAATTTTTCTGGCATTTCAAAGTGATGCCGCTGCTTTCTCCAAGATTGTCATAATCCCGGATCATTTCCATCATGGTTGTTTTGCCAGTGGCACTATTTCCCCTTAGAACAGTGATATTTCGTTCTATCATGAGCCGGAAGCAGATTCTCTTGTTCCGGATTTCGAAATTAATCTTCCCTCGCATTGCTATCACCTCTCAGATATTCTGATGCCAGGAATAAAAATTCTTCCGGATCAGAAATGACTTTCCGGCGTTTCTCATTTATCACCTTGAGCTGAAAATGCTTTCCGAAATACATAGCATGGTGGAGCGTCACTGTAATGTCTTTTTCCTCTGCAATTTTCAGGATATATTTTGCACAGTTGTCACCGCATGTGGAAATATTGAAAATTTTAGATTTTGGTTCAAAATACAACAGCAAGAGCGTTTTCACACCGCCGGATAACTTAGTCGGCGGAAAAGATCCCAGAACAGAATTTCGGATCACATTGCTGTCTACCACTTCTGAACAGTCAATTTTACGGATCAGCTCCCTTGCGAACAGATCAGAAAGCCACTGATCCTGATAACTGTTATTAAAATAAACACTGGTGTTATAAATCTCTTTGGGGTGATCGCCAAAATATACCCGGAGCATAGTCACACTTCTTTCTGATTTTTAATATAATTTTCTGCTTTTTTCTGATATTTCAGATCCACCAGAAGATCCACACAAATGCCGTTTTCTGTGTATTCTTCTGAGAAAATTTTCCCCTCTTCCCGAAGCTGATTCAAAAAACCGCCGTCTGCATAAGGAATACATAACTGCATGCGCCGTGTTGTCTGTGGCAGATGATGTACAATTGCTTTTAATAAATCCTGCACACCATCCCCATGCTTTGCACTCATCAGAACAGTATCAAAATCAGACTTGCCCTGAATGCTAATTCTTGTCTGGTCATCCAGCAGATCCGATTTATTCAGAATACAGATTTTCGGGATTTCTGCACAGCCCAGATCTTTCAGCAAATCCTGCGTAATCTGCATACGTTCCTGCAAATCTGGTTCTGAAACATCCAGGACATGAAGAATCACATCTGCCTGTGCAGTTTCTTCCAGTGTGGAACGGAATGCCTCTACTAGATGATGCGGCAGTCTTCGGATAAAGCCGACTGTATCAGACAGCAGGATACTTCTGCCATCGGGGAGTTCCAATGCTCTTGCCGTCACATCCAGTGTGGCGAATAATTTATTTTCTTCCAGAACTCCCGCTTGTGTGAGCATGTTGAACAGTGTAGATTTTCCAGCATTGGTATATCCGACAATTGCCGCAGTCAAAATAGAATTTTTTTTGCGGCGGCTTGTAATAAATTTTCGATGCTTTTCCATTTCCCGGAGTTCATTTTCGAGAGATGTAATGCGATTTCGGATATGCCGCCGGTCTGTTTCCAGTTTCGTCTCGCCAGGTCCTCTTGTACCAATACCGCCGCCAAGCCGGGAAAGAGCTGTTCCCATTCCGGTCAGCCGGGTTAATCTGTATTTGTACTGTGCAAGTGCAACCTGTACTTTGCCCTCTGCGGTTCTGGCTCTGCCTGCAAAAATATCCAGAATCAGCATTGTTCTATCAATTACTTTGCAGTCTGTCAGATCCGAAATATTACGCATCTGCATCCCGGTTAATTCAGTATCAAAAATAATCAGATCTGCATCCAGGATTTTTACCTGCTCTTTGATTTCTTCCAGTTTGCCTGCACCAATGCAGGTAGCCGCTTCGGGAGCTGGTCGGGACTGGATGATTTTCAAGAGGGTATCACATTCCGCAGTATCTGCTAATTCTTCCAGCTCCTGCATGGAAATTTCCGCATCATATTCACCAGTATTGATCCCGACCAGAATCGCCTTGGTTCTGGTCTGTTCCTGTTGAATTTCGTGCATAAGATCACTTCACTTTCTTGTTAGGATTCATAATTATATCAGCAATGATCTGTATCTGTAAGATCCGTTTTATGCTTTTCATGCCTCCGGTAAGCTTTGGGATTTTTTTCAATTCTGGTTGCAGGTCTGACAGCACCCCAATCAGAACGTTTTTTCAGATCCAGTTCATGCCTGGCTTTCTTGCTTAACTTTTCATAGGCAACAAATTTTTGATTTTCAGATTGTTCCATGATTATCATCTCCCATCTTGCAATCGTAGTATTATTATAAGATTTATAATTTCAAAAATTCACCATCCTGTGAAATTTTCACCCGTGGGAATAGTTCTGTCAGGATTTCCTGATACTGTTCCGGATGTTTCTCAGCCGGACTGTAATGTGTCAACCAAAGTCTTTCTGCATTTGTTTTTCTGGCTAATTCACAAGCATCCTGCATCAGCATGTGTCCTTTTTGGTTCATACTGGATTTTTTGGATAGATCGCCGTACATGCCCTCACAGATCAGCAGATCAGAATCTTTTGCAAAATCAACAATTTCTGGAATCGGGAGTGTATCTGTCGTATATGTGATCTTGACCGGTTTGCGTGGTGTCCCTGTGACCTGTTCCGGCAGAATTTCTATGCCATCCGGAAGCAGAATTTTATTCCCTGCATGGAGCTGTTTCCAATACTGCACAGGAATATTTAATTCTTTTGCCGCCTGTGGAAGAAATTCGGGCTTTTTCCGAAGTGTCAGAGAATACCCCATACAGGGGACTTTGTGCTGTAATGGCATTGCAGAAATCTCCAGCATAGGATCTATTTTTTCAGCAATCCAGGAAACAGGATAATCCGGCATCGGCTGAAGTGTTACCGGAAACGGCAGACAGCCACAAACAGATAACAGGCTTCTGATAACCGATTCCCATTTTTCTGGAACATAAATATCCAGATTGTCTGTCCGGGAACAGTTGCCGAGAGACAATAACAATCCTGGGAGTCCTGTGACATGATCTGCATGACCGTGTGTAATCAGAATCGTTTCAATCTTACTTAATTTTTTTTCATATTTCGCAAAAGCCACCTGAGTACCCTCACCGCAGTCAATCAGGACGGCTTTGCCATTGTATTCTACAAACAAGCTTGTCAGAAATCTTTCTTTCAGAGGGAGCATTCCCCCTGTGCCTAACAGACAAATTTCAGGCATAGTATCATCTTCTTTCTGAATTATTTATAATCAAGATTTCTTTTTCTTCATCCACGGAGCATCTTCTGATCCGGCTTTAAAATTATAGATCGGCTTGATGATCTCCAGAATTTCCGCTGTCGGTTCGAGATTGTCAATAATCTCCTGCATGGGTTTATATGCCATAGGACACTCATCCAGTGTATCCATGCCCACGGAAGTTGTATAAATTCCCTGCATCTGTTTTCTGTACTCTGCAATGGCACACTGGGACTTTGCCTGACTCCGGGACATCAGACGACCTGCACCGTGCGGTGCAGAACAGTTCCAATCCGGATTGCCTTTGCCTCTGCACAGCAGACTGCCGTCCCGCATATTCATAGGAATCAGCAGAATTTCGCCGGATTGTGCTGAAACTGCCCCTTTTCTTAGAATCATGTGATCCAGATCAATATAGTTATGCGTTGTGGTGAATTGGTCTTTGACATGCCAATGCATTCCTTTTACAATTACATCAGTCATAGCCTGGCGGTTCAGAACGGCAAATTCCTGGACAATCTTCATATCATGCAGATACTGTTCAAATAACGCATTCTCACAATAGGAAAGATGTTTGGGAACACTGGTTCGCTTGACGGATCTTAATTTCTTGACAGTAGATTCAATTTCTTTCTTTCTACCCTGTGCTTTCAGATCCTGAATTGTTTTCTGGATCGTGTCATCATCTGAACCATTCAGCTTTTTGTAAGCCTGTTCCTGATAATATCTTGCGACTTCTACTCCCAGATGTCTTGAACCGGAATGAATTACCAAATAGATTCTGCCAGAACTGTCTTTATCCACTTCAATAAAATGATTGCCGCCGCCGAGTGATCCGATACTATGCAAAGCAAGCTGTTCATGAATATGCTTGTAACAGTATAATTCTGTCAAATCAATCTGATCCGCATATTTATGGAGTTTTTTCCGGGATGCAAACCCGGATGGAATTTCTGAACGGATCAGTTTATCTAACTTCTGTGGTTCGATAAAACTCTCCTTGAGAATAGTCGTCTCCATACCGCATCCAATATCCACACCGACCAGATTTGGAACAATTTTGTCTGTGATGGTCATTGTTGTACCAATGGTACAGCCTGCACCGGCATGAACATCCGGCATAATGCGGATCTGAGAATCTTTTGTCATAGGCTGGTTACAGAGTTCCAGGATCTGAGAAACAGAAACCTCATCTGCATAATCTGTGAAAATTTTCGCACTTGCAAATGCACCTTGCAGTTCAAACATAAATACTATCCTTTCTGAATGGAAAAATCTCAAAAAAAATCCGGACAGCTGAAGAACTCAGCTATCCGGAACGAACTTGCTCTGATCCTGGCAACCAGGCAAAATACATGCATTCCCTGGAAAATTACGGATTTCGCAGGTGTACGGCTTGCCCAAAATTGTAGCTGATAAAAATATATCTCTTGTTCTGATTAAATATATTGATTAACATGCCGTTCACCACCTTTCATAATTTTCATGTTGCCTATTATAACATATTTTTCTTGTCTTGTCAAGCCCTTTTTCAAAAAAATTTAAATTTCTCTAAATTACTCAGTCTTCCTGCATCTCTAATAATCTTAAAATTAAAATTGTCAGATTCTCTGGTACAGAACTACCGCCGCTGTGCTGCATGGCTTCCAGCATTCGAAAAATTGCTTCTGACAGTTCCAGTAAAATAGCCTGATCTGAGCCATGCATTTCGATCTGTATTTCCTTGTGATTCACTTGCAGTCTGATCATAGTGATGTTCTCCTTTGTGAGATAAATTTCAGAAAAATTCGCAATATGCAAATCTGATAGATTTATAATAACATATTTTTCCCGATTTGTCAAGTATTTCCGACAAGAAAACACGCATTTTGCAAATTTAGTGCAGAATTTTATAAATCAGGCTTTTCTTCCATTCTGTATAAAATTTTATTTCTTCCTGTGAAATTTCATTCTGACAATTCAGTGCAGAATAGATTTTTTTCAGATCTTTTGCCTTGATTCCGGGGTTCTTCGGATTGTCCGGCAGTTTCAGCTCCTGAACTGTCACAACACAGGAGCAGACAGGTGGATTTTTTTCAGAATCCAGAATCTTCTTTTCGTCATCCGAAACAGGGATCTCTTCAAAATGCAAGTTCAGGAATGGCGGCAACAGAATCTCTGCTTCTTCCGGTTTGGCATAATTCTGTAAAAATTCCTGCATATGAATACATGGTGTATGGGCAGGAATTTCAAAACGCATCAAAGCAATCCCTGTCCGATCCTGATAGGCTTTCAAAAAATAATTCAGGCTTGTTGATGTAAACGAGATTGTCCTACTTGCACATTTCATTGCCTGATAATCTGAGAAACGTTCCACCCGGTAAGTCGTAAAATTCTCTGTATTCCAGGATTTCCGGAATGCAGAAAGCAAAGTCCGGAGCAGATTCTCCAGACGTTCCGGATCAGCAACGATTTCCGGATTCAGAAATTTTCCCTCAGCAACACGGGCTTGCTCCGTGCGGATGCCGTCAAAAAACAAGGAATTTAAAACAAGATAAGCTCTGGATTCCCCCCAGAAAGGATGCTGTTCATATCCTTTGCAGTCACCGATATAAAATTTAACTGCCTGGATTTCCTCTTGTGTCAAATTTTCTATCATAATTTATAGCCCTTCTTATACTATAACTATTTACTGATCGCAGCAGAACAAATCACGCTAAGAAATTCACTGCGGTGGCTTTCGTATGTGTCTGTATTGGATTTGCAGGTAATAATATACATTGCGTGACCATCTGTCAGATATCCTACAAAACAAGTCAGTTTTGCACTCTCATCGCCATCACCAATTGTGTAATCAAATTCAAGGGTCTGGACGTTAGTCGCATTCTGTGTTGTCATTGCTTCACTGCTGATCAGCTCTAGAGAAGAAGCCATATTCTGGTATTCTTTCAACGCACTCACAGCATAATCATAATTGGAAACATACTGTGAATCTCTGGTATCTTCCGTGATAATAATACTGGCATCCTCACAGACATAGTATTCCTGATAGAACTGAGAGGATTTTATAGCATAATTTTCAGGAATATCGACAAAAAGATCCGGCAAAGGGAGAGCTTTATAAGTCACAAATGTTTCCATGGGTAGATCCCCGGAATCAGCATTCTGATCCCATGCAGAATTACAGCCGGACAGGCAGAATGCAAGCAATAGAATTAATACAATCATGTTTTCAACCTGCTTTCAAAAAATAATATAAGAAAACGGACAGCCGAAGCCGTCCGTTATGACCAGACCGATAAGCCGGGTTCTGTCGTGTGCGGTTATTTATCTAGATCATCCGTTGCCGGATGATTCAAGCCGTTGCTGTGCAGTGATCCGCCGGGCAGGCGTTACGACCAGCACACACCATTTCAACGTTGCATCGGATAGGGTTTACACGGCGGTACAGTCTCCTGCACCCCGGTGAGCTTTTACCTCGCCATTCCACCATCACCGGATGTAAAAATACAGATCCGGCAGTCTCTTTTCTGTTGCACTTGCCCTAGGGTCACCCCCGGCTGCCGTTAGCAGTTATCCCGCCCTGTGATGCCCGGACTTTCCTCGTGAACTGAAACACGTTCACGCAACCGCATAGTCTGCTCAAATATTATTGTAGCACAATTTCGGAAATTTGTCAAGCACAAGATTCATAGAAAATTAATAGAATTTTCAGGTTTCAGAACAAATCGTATGCTATAATAGTATTAAAAAAAGAAAGAAGAAAAATCATGCTGATATATTTTTTGATCCTATGCCAGATGCATTATGTATGTCCTTTTTATGCATTCACGAATATCTACTGCCCTGGATGCGGCGGTACAAGGGCATTACTGGCACTTCTGAATGGAAAAATTCTTTTGTCCCTGCATGAAAATCCGGCAGTATTGCTGTTAGCAATCTGCTGTATCCTGTATGCTTCAGAGAAAATTCTGAAATCCCGGAACAGACCTGCAAAACTACTCCCAAGGAATCTGGTGTTCTGGGGGATTTTGATCGCTCTATGGGTAATCTGGGATATATGCCGAAATCTGATCCCGGAACTGATGCCAATTACTTAATTTTCTTCTTCCGGTTTCAGGAAAGCTCGGACAGTGACACGGCTTTGTCCGCTGATAGTGCAAGTAAATAATGTCAGATCCCAGCTATCAGCTGAACCAAACTCCATACTTTCTATATCTGTTCCCACAATATTTTCAATATTATTGACTTCATATGCATAGATTTTTCCTGCGGCATCTGTAAAAACAATTTCCGATCCGGAATGCAGTTCTGAAATTCTTCCGAAATGTGTCTGGTAATTATGTGCAATGAGAATCATATCCCGATCAAACGCTGTCCCCTGGTAGCGGCATGGGGCAGATTTCAGATTCGGATAACTCCACTCACTTATCACAGGCAGTTCAATTCCCAACTCCGGAATCGCAATCACTCCAATATAAGTCTGCCCATCTATTTCCAGAATGGGTTCTTCTATGGCTGGTTCTGTTTCATATTCAGAAAACAGATCATATTTTTTTGCTTCTGTCGGCTGTGTTTCGTCCGGGATTTCCCTTTTGACTTCTGCCAACAGATTCTGTGCCTGTTCACCGCTTTTCTGATCTTCATTGAGATTATACAGAACAAGGGACAGTGCTGCACCCAGCAGCACTATCCCTATTGCAAAGAAGCCAAATCTTGCAATTCTGGTTGCATTCATACTTAATGATCCTTTTTCTTGAGTTTTAAGCCAATTCCCATCATCAGGACACCGCCGGTTGTCAGAGGTGCAACCGGCCACCACAACTGACCAGTCTGTGGTAGTTTCGTAATTGTAGCGGCATTCCCACTGCTTGATCCTGAACCGCTGCTGGAATTTCTGGAAGAATTGGAAGACCCGCTGCCACTGGAATATCTGGAACTACTTGAACTACTGGAAGATCCGCCGCTGGAGCTGCTGCCAGATCCATTACCGGAGGGTGTTCTGGTGGTTGTCGTTGTGGTTGTAGATGTAGAAGAAGTAGAACTTGCATCAAAGTCAGATTCCACTGTTGAACTTGTTGTAGTAGAAGACAATTCTTCAGAGTGTTGTGGTGCTGATGTTGCTGTCGTTTCAGAACCTGTAAACTGACTGTCTGTTTCATGTGTAGTAGTGGTTTCCGTCCATTCCCAAAAAGAACTATTGCCATCAGGGTTATATGTGTTGACGATTACATATTCAACACCCTGTTTTCTGAATGTTACAACATAATTTTCCGGAATGTCCTTCTCTACCACAACCCAATCTGCCGCAGACTCGCCTGTCCAGGAATATGTCCAGTCATTGGACTGATCCAGGCGGACAGAAGTATCATATACATCATCTTTGTAAATTTCAACTGTAATATAAGTCGCTCTTGCCTTGGGCTGATTTTCGTCATTTTCCCAGATTTTCTTGACAGTATACTCAACTTCAGTGGCATCCAATGTAATATAATTCATTTTCGGGAAAGCATTGACCTCATAGTTTCCTTCTTCTGACAGAACAACTAAAAGCGGCTCCGATTCCCAGGCAATATCACCTTGTTTGAATTTTGTTGCAGTAACCAGGTAATAGCCATAATCCAGATCTGCAAATTCTACTTTGCCATTTGCATCACTGACAGTTGCTTGTGTCGGCTTGATTTTGCCCTGGAGTGTGAAGCCTTTCAGGGTGCTGGCAAGCTGTGTCATAGCAGAAAGCGAACCATCACCAAATGTGATTTTTCTTTCATATTTTTGGAAAGGTGTTGTTAATTTAGGCTTTCCATCCTCAGAATGATTAGCGACATGATAAATCTGCCACTCCATGCCTGTAATTACTTCCCCGTCCTTGACGCAGTTGAGCGTTAGAGAAGCATTTCCTGCTGCGTTTACTGTCATAAATGCACCTGAAATGATACATATAATAAATCCCAGCAGACAAAAGATAGCACTGATATATTTTTTCTTTTTCACTCTCATCAAAAACAGCCTCCTTCACAGTGTATCTCTGACAGGGGGATAGCATCCCCCACGATAAGATTATACCACAGTTTGAAAAAAAAGTCAATGCCTGGGGAAAAATATTGGTTAAATTTCATCAAATCGCACAAATTATAATAAATAATTTATATATTTTCACCAATTCCGATCAGGAGCTGTTTCATTCGTACAAAATCATAAATTGTAATCTTGCCGTCTTCGCACAAGTCGCCTGCTCTCCAGTTGATCAGCTCCCCAGAACCCAAAAGCCATTTTTGGAGCATGACAGCATCTGCAACAGAAAATTCACCGTCTGCATTTACATCTCCCGGTTCTGTCAATCCCAGATATGCATACATATAAGGAATCGAATAATCATCTATTTTCTTGAAATAGTTAGAAATATTATCCAGAACAGAATACCGGAAATAACTCTGCGTTCCCTGCTTTTTCTGTTCTTTGGAAGAACCATAATTCCAGGCATCCGACCAGCGGACTTCAGAGTCACCTACCAGATTCATATATTGATCCTTATCATAGTATTCTGCAAGAATCTGTTCTATCTGGTCTACTGTTGTCAGGTCATTCGCATAAGACTGATAAGTCTTAATAAATTTCAGCCGAAATTCCTTATTTTTCAGCAGACTCACAAAAAAATTTGTGGGTGCTGTTTCCGTATCCATTTTTTCAAACCAGTTATAATCATAAAGATTTGTCTTGTTAATTGCACTATCATAAGTATAACCCATGGAATGATCAAAATCAAATGAAATCAGCCGCCACCTGCCATCACTGTAAGGATTGCCAGCGATTTCTGCACCTTTGCTTTTCCAGACACCATAATTATAATTCGGCCAGTCTGTCACACCTAAATATAATCCTGCGGCATAATGTTCTATCAGAGAATCCAGATCCATGAAATCAGAAGCCAACTGGTAATTTTCCGGTTTTGTCATATCCAGTGTTGCATAATAATAAATCCTGTCCATGTATTCATCAAAATCCTGCTGTGTTCCCTCTTCGAGATCCCAGTCTTTGATCATGACAACATCTTTTTTGGAAATCCCATAATTGCTCTGGATAAAATCATCCGAAAATTTTTCCGTGATCTCATACAATCCCCAGTATTCTCCATTCAGGAACAGTACACAAGGTTTCATATCCATGGTTGTCAGATGATCTTTTTTGATGATTTTATGCGCAATGCTATCCCTGGTTCTCTGCGATCCGGAAGAACGCAATGTAATGGAATCATAAGAAGTAATCAGATTTCCCTGCCAGTCATAATTATCCGGAAGAATCAGAGCATTTAATTTTGATGCACCATATTCACTCCTAGCAAACAAACTAAAGCTCTTATTCGCAGAATTTCTTGTCGAAGATCCCTTGATCCGGATGCCCATATTCTGTTGTGCTAGAGTACTGCCGTTTTCAAAAATTGTAATATTGGCTTCCCGTTCCCCGGCTTTTCCTCGGATGTGATAATTCCGCATGGTTTCAGGGTCTTTGTCCTCATCCCAGACATCCGGATCAGATACATAACCGAGACTTTCACGCCATTCATGGTATTTCGTCCCTACTACATAAATCCCGGTATCCGGATCGAATAAATTCTCCGGATCTGTCACAAGTGAGATAACAGTCAGATCCTGATAATCTGCCAGTTCGCCATCCGTAACGAAATAACTCTGTTGAACAACCGGACTGTAAGAGCCTGTTTTCGTATTTTTTGCAACGGCACGTACAATGCAAGCCTTATCCACCAAATCTCTGGGCGGCTGATACCCCACCCCCACACAAATTGACTGCGCTGTCTGATTCTCACCATAAGCACTGTACAGATTCGGTTCATCTGAACGGTCTTTTACCAGAATTGTATCCTGATAACAGATTGCAGTTTCGGAAGTTACCGGATTGCTCCCATCCAATGTATAGTAAATTTCTGTATTTTCCGATGCCGAAAGACGGAGTGCAAATGCGTTCTCATAAAATCCTGATTCTGCGGAAAAAACCGGAGAAGCAACTACTTCCGTATTTACTTCATGTGGTGTAGGCGACATGATCTGCATTGTACCGTCTGCAATCCTGCCGAAAGTCTGATCTTCCCCAAGAGTTGGAATTTCTATTTTCTGTATCATGACACCATCCGGATTGCTCAGTAGAAGTGTTTCCCCGTTCTTGCTGAGTGCAAATCCTGTATGAAATTCTGATCCGGTTGCATTCTGTTTTGATGCAAATACAATCAGATAGGACTCTGGTTCTATGACAGCTGTTTCCGGGAATACGAATTTGTCAGGCTTATTTTCATCATCAGAAAGTGCATAGCCACCGAGATTCACAGCCGTATCACCAGAATTATAAAGCTCAATCCAATCGGAATAAACACCATAACTGTCAGCTAGACAACTGGTATTCTGTGTACAGATTTCATTAACCAGAATTTTTGAAAAATCGGTATTTTCTGCACAGACCGCCGGGAAATTCGCTGATACTGACAAAAACAGTATCGCAGACAAAAAAGCAATTGTTTTTCTGTTCAGAAACTTCATAAACCTGCCCTCCACATACAATTTATATTTCCATTATAACAAAAAAGTACCCCATTGTCAAGACAATTTTATCTAAAATGATTCAGAAATTCTGAAATCTTCAGCCAGCTCCCAAATGTCAGAATTGCAGTCCTGCAAACATTCTTTCAGAATCTGTTCCGTAATGAGATTTCTCTGGATTATTTCAGAAACAGCCGTTTCCCGACAGCACGAACACATGGATTTTTCATAGACAAAAAGAATCACTTCATCCGGCAGGATTTTTCTATTCTCCAGAATTTCCATCACGATATTATGCCAGCCACTCTCATTTTCAAGATCAATTTGCAGATTTCGCAGACAATTCAATACTAATTCCTTATCGTCTGGCTGATAATGATGAATCAATAATTGCAGAAAAAGCTGTGAATATTTTCGTTTCAGATGCCGGATTGCTAGTGCATGTGCTTTCTCAGACTGAACATACAACAAAGCTTCTGTTGCTGAATCACGGAGAGCCGGACATTCTGATTCTGCACATTCTACAAGAATATCTGGATTTAGCGGAAAACCGCATCTCGAAATCGTGAATGCCTGTAACAGATTTGCCTTTTTATCTGGATCTTTTTCTTCCATGAATCTTTCTGCAAGCCGGAAATGTTCTGTCTGATCCGGATCTGTTCTCCGGAATAGGATCACATCCCGACGACTGATCTGACTTGCGTTTGCTTTTTTCTGAAATTCATCCGCTGAGAATTTCGGCTTATCAGCAAGCTTTTCTATAAATTCCTGCTTGCGGCACATGATTCTGACGAAACACCGCATTTCCTTTGATTTCTCCGATGCAAACAGATCAGAGAGCAGATTTTCTCCAAATTTTTCTTCTGCACAGCTCAAAAACCACCCGAAAAGCCAGAAGAGATTTTTTGGGTCAGCATGTCTCCTGCGCAGAAAATAAGCCCCTATATCTCCGAAAATTTTAACAGTTCGGTCAAATTCACTTCCCTGCATCACTACGATAGAAAGATATTCATAGCACTGCACAATCTCATTGGCATGAGCGCTCCACCGGATTGTCATAATTTGCTGATAGAGATCCTGATATTTCTGTTCCAGGATCTGAAAACATGCCGGATCATCAGAAGCGGCAATAAAATCACACATATGCGTCAATAGATGCCAATCATCATTTGTATCAGGACGCAGGAACTTTTCTGTTACAGGCTGTAAAAAATAATCAAAATCCTGATAGACGGACGCCAGTCTGTACATGAACGCCCCTCTTGAACCCTCACACTGG
>CAMWOX010000019.1 GCA_947175975.1 uncultured Ruminococcus sp. | reverse complement strand
AAGAGCCTGTTCCTGTTCAGACAACAACGACATCCGAAGAGCCTGTTCCTGTTCAAACAACAACGACATCTGAAGAGCCTGTTCCTGTTCAGACAACAACGACATCCGAAGAGCCTGTTCCTGTTCAGACAACAACGACGTCCGAAGAGCCTCAGCCTATTGAGACAACAACAACATCTGATGTTGTAAAGCCTGCTCATGAGTATGAAGTAACTTGGGAAATCGGTAAGGATATCGGCTATGCCGGTGAAAGCGTAGAGCTTCCGATCATCGTAAAGGGTGATGTGGATGAGGCAATGGTTTACAATTCCTATCTGTTCACACTGGAAATTGCTGATGGTCCTATTCTGAAACCTGAATCTATCAGATCTGGTAGTGCTTATTCTGAGATGGCCATTGAGGCAAATGGTCTCCAGATTGCTGGTACAAATTCAACTGGTGATTCTGAGGGTTATAACGGTGCTACAATCCTGTATCTGACATTTGATCTTCCTGCAGATCTTGCAGCTGGTAAGTATGATGTGAAGTTTGCAGGTGATGTAGAGGCTCATAACAGAGCTCTCGACATCTTTAATATCACGGAAGAAAATGGTTATATCCAGGTTATTCCGAAAGATGTAACATTAGAGCAGAAAGAGTTCCAGTTCGATGTAGAAGGACTGTCCAAGTTCTACTTCTCACATGACCACAGAGAATTTATCAAGGATGGTCTCTTGCAGAGTGAGCTGATTTCCCTGGGTTCGTTGATGGCACGTCCTGTACTCAGTGATCCTACGATTGAGACAGAATGGGCACCGGCTGATCTGGATAAGATTGAGTTCAATCTCAAGGATGAGACCCTGACTAGTCCGAAGGCTGTCTTTGATACTAAGGTAGCTCCGACACTGGATGATACATTTGGTAAGGCATTCTTCAAGGGGCAGGTTGCATTCACAATCTCTACCTCGTTTGATACTTACAATCCGGAAACTGGAGAAATTGAAACAGTAGAGCAGAAAGATACGGATACGCTCTATGACGGCAGTCCGATGGTAACCGGTAATATTTACATCGGTGTAAAGGGTGATACGAACCTCAATGGTACAGCAAACGCACAGGATGCAGGTTCACAGCTTGTCTATGCTGCTGAGTTTGGTTCTGGTATGAACCCGAACATCCTCACTGTGGAAAGTGATATGATCACTGCAATTCAGGCAGAGGGTGAAGAGGCTGCTAAGGAACTTGAGAACTTCGTATACTTCCTGAGTGATGTAACAGACGAGTCCGAAGACCATGGCGACACAAGCAGTATTCTGGATGGAACAGCAACCATTGATGCAAAGGATGCATCTAAGGTTCTGATCTATGCTGCTCAGTTTGGTTCTGGTATGAATCCGGATTGGTACAGAGTACTTGATGAACCGCTGCCGAAGTATACCAAGTTGATTGGTGCAGCTGACGGCAACAATGACAAAAGTTAATTCATGACATTATAAACAAAAAACCTTCCCTCTTCGAGGGGAGGTTTTTTATATGTAGCAGGATCAGAATTAAAAAGATATCAAAAAGCTCTGCAAATGAATTTCACTTGCAGAGTTTTTGATTTTAGTTTTCTTCTTTTGGCATCACTGCTTGCATCACATCATGATAAAGTGCTGATGGATTTGTGAGAATTTTTTCGCCTAGCAGTTTTGCCTGGTATTCATCCGGTGTGAACAGTGTTAATTCTAGTAATGTTAGCTGATGATCCAACATTTTGACATGCAGGTGACAGCCCTGTGAGATCGGTTCATAGGAGACTTTGACTTGTTCCTCGTTTTTATGGCGTTTGAGTGCCACGCTTGCCGTTTTGATGATTCGTTCCCGATAAGATTTCCCTGCCAGATGTTGCAGACGTTGTGCAGATTCCAGACCTTCTTCTGTAATGGAATAGATTTTTTCACCGTTTTCCTGTATAGCAGCATGAACCGCACCTGTTTCCTCCATAATCTGAAGTGCTTCCTGAAATGCGAAGTAATTAATAATGCCACTGGAAACAGCAATGTCATATAATAATTCGCTGTTAATTGGTTCAGCGATTTGTTCAAGCGTATAACAAAGCAGGATATTAGCTGTTGTTGTATCGGCAACTGTACGATCTGCCAGACCGGAAATCTTTTTCAGATTCTCATCACGCATTTTTTCCCCTTCTTTCTGGTTTGAGATTTTACAGTTCAGCAGAAATGCGGATAATCCAGCATATGGGATAATAATGCAATATTTACAGCAGATTCTACACAAGGAACAAGTTTCGGCAGGAGACAGGTCTCAGCGTGATGATCTGCTTGAAGCAGTTCCGTCTGCATACTGGATAGGTTGACAGTTTCCTGTGACTTGGCAATTTTTGCAGAGGGTTTGAATGCTGCACGCAGCACAATTGGCATCCCAGAAGAAATACCGCCCAGGATTCCGCCATGTGTATTAGAATAAGTTTTGACGTGTCCATGATCATCTATGTAAAAATTGTCATTGCTCTGACTGCCAGTCATTTCCGTGACTTGAAACCCTGCACCAAATTCCAATCCTCGGATATCGGGAAGTGCAAATAACAATTGAGCAATTGTATTTTCAAGTCCATTAAAAATTGGAGAGCCGATTCCGGCAGGAACATTGACAGCAACACATTCAATTGCACCGCCAAGCGTTTCACCGCCCTCAGAAGCTGCCTGAATATCTTTCTGCATTTTCTTTCCAGCGGCATTTTCAATAACAGGAAATTTTTTATAGCGTACTGCGAGAATTTCTTCTTTTGTAACGGATGTATGAGAGAAATTCTGATCCTGGATTCCATGGATTTCCTGAATATGTGCGCCGGTATAGATACCACGACGTTCCAGAATCTGGGCGCAAACAGCTCCGGCAAAACAAAGCGGTGCGGTCATTGCCGTACTGAGATGACCGCCGTCCCGGATGTCATTGAAGCCTCTGTAACGAAGTGTTCCCGTATAGTCTGCGTGTCCGGGACGTGGCAGACGATTAATCTGAGAGACAGTGTCTGTGGGCTGTTCTGTATTCTGAATGAATGCACACAAGGGTGAACCTGTTGTGCGTCCGTTGAGAATACCAGACATAATCTGATGGAAGTCAGAATGATGATCTGTGTCAGCAGTGTTACAATAACGTGTCAGAAACTGGTGTAGCTGATCTGTATCAAGATATTCGCCTGCCGGCAGATTGTCAATTGTAATGCCAATTGCGGGTCCTTTTGCTTCGCCGAAAATAGAAACGGCGAGACGGTTATTCCAGATCGAAGCCATGCACTTGCCCTCCTAATTTTTGATAATCCTGAAAGAATGCAGGATAAGATTTTGCAACACATTCTGCTCCCAGAATGGTGACTGGTTCAGTTGCTCTTGTGGCTGCGATGGCTGCACACATTGCAATTCTGTGATCGCCTGCACTATCAACTGTGCCGCCGTGCAGGGATTCCACAGGTTGAATTTCAAGACCATCCGGGAGGATTTTCACATTGCCGCCGAGCGTATTCAGCATAGTTGCGGTGGTTTTGAGGCGGTCACTTTCTTTGATTCGCAGACGTTCTGCGCCAGTGATTCTGGTGGGCTTTTCTGAAAATGTTGCAAGTACTGCCAGAATCGGTACTAAGTCTGGGATATCCCTGGCATCAATTTCAAAAACAGTTTCCGGTGTATGCTGATGATAACAGGTTTTTTCAATGATTTCCACGATTTTACGATCACCCTGCATGGATTTCTCAGGAATATTTTGTAAAACAACCTGGTTGCCGATAGCATTGGCAACATAGAAAAAAGCAGCCTGTGAGAAGTCTCCCTCGACTTGCAGGTTTTGTGCATGATACTGCTGTTTGCCGAATACATGATAATTGCCTTTTTTTTCTTTGACACGGACACCAAACTGCTTCATACAGCTGATGGTCATATCAGCATAAGGTTTAGACTGGAGAGGGGATGTCAGGATAATTTCAGAATTTTCTTGTAATAATGGGAGTGCCAGGAGCATTCCTGTGATAAACTGCGAGGAAATATCGCCCTCCAGTTCAAATCTGCCAGCTTCCAGTCTGCCTTTGATGGTAAAGGGAATTGTATGATTCTGAAAACTAATATTTTTCTGTGTCAGTTCCCGGATATACGGGGTAATGGGACGTTCGGGCAGTCTGCCTTGTCCTGTGAATGTCGTCTCCACACCGAGAGCCGCTGCAACAGGAATCAGGAAACGAAGTGTAGAACCGCTTTCGCAGCAATCGGCAAAAGCTGTTTTGGGGACATCCTGAATGCCGGTAACTGTGATTTTATGCAGTTCTTCCTGAAATTCAAATTTTGCACCCAGTGCCTGCATGGCGGAGATAGTTGCTTCAATATCTCTGGAAATATTAATTTCCGAGATTTCTGAAACGTCCTTGCTCAGAGCCGCACAGATCAGCATCCGGTGTGCCATACTTTTTGATGATGGTATTTTGACAGTACCAACCAGCTTATGAGGCTGAATTTCTATATTCATGATAATGCTATATTCCTTTCAAAATGTTTCCGAAATTCTGACAGGGAATCCCGGTGAATCTTTGCTGTTCCGATCGGAGAGCAGACAATATAACGCAGATGATATCCGGCACGTTTTTTATCATTGCCGCACAGGGGGATTAATTCCTGAACGGATACAGAGAGATCTGCATCTGTGGGGAGCTGATAGCGGCTGACACAGGCTTTCAGGAGAGAATATTCTTCCGGATTGCCGCAGTATTTCGTCATCAGACACATTCCGGCAGCAACCGCACAGCCGTGTGTGTATGTTTCATAATGATAATACGCTTCAATGGCATGTCCCAGTGTATGTCCGAAATTCAGGATCATACGCAGTCCGTTGTCCAGTTCGTCTTCGGCAACCACATCACGCTTGATCCGGATACATGCCGGGATGATTTCATCAAAATGCGTCTGGATTGTTTCAAGATCATACTCTGCTAATTTATAAAATAATTCTGCATTAGCAATCATGCCATATTTGATGACTTCGCCCATGCCGTCAATGAGAAACTCACGAGGCAGCGTTTTCAGTACATCGAAATCGCACAGGACAGCACAGGGCTGTTTGAATGCACCGACCAGATTTTTTCCTTCCGGCAGATCAATTGCTGTTTTGCCGCCTACGGAAGAATCTACCTGTGCAAGCAGAGAAGTCGGAATCTGGATATACGAAATGCCTCTCAGGAAAGTAGCAGCCGCAAATCCGGTAATATCACCGACTACACCACCGCCGAGTGCAATCAGGCAGTCGCTCCGGGTAATTTCTTTTTCACACAGAAAAGAATAGATTTTTAGCAAAGTTTCTGCACTTTTGGATGCTTCTCCATGAGGAAATACGAATTTTTCCGCCTGAAATCTGCTTTCCTGCAAAGAATGCATGACAGTATCTGTATAGAGTTTGTCAACATGATCGTCTGTTATGATTACAAAATGTTCTGCGGAAGTTAGTTCCAGCTCCCGGATCAGTGTGCCGCATTTGGAAAGCAGTCCTCGTTCCAGAATAATATCATAAGCATTTGTGACCGGTACATGAATTTTATCCATGGTAAAAATGACCTCCTGTATTTTCTACTATTTCAAATTTCTTGTTTCACAAGAAAAGACTCTCTCTATATATCATACTGAATTTTTCTACATTTGTCAAGACTATTCTTGGTATTATTTTCAGTCATTCTGCATTTTGTCGATATATACTGAAAATTTTCAATACAGGAACGCTGAGAGTTTTTCTTTCGTTTCTGCATAATTCATGCCGGAAAGCTGACAGTGCCGGGGTTTCTCAGAACGGAAGTAAATGACAATATGGCATTTTCCTGCCCATTTCTGCCAGAAATACTGCCGGATCTGGATTTTTACAATACAGTCTGTTTCTGCCAGAATTGTATGAAACGTGAAACCCTTGCAGTATCGCATGCAGACATGATTTTTTGAAATCGAAATGCCGTTCGTGAGCAATGCACTGACCTGGATAATTAATTTCCAGAAAATCGGCAGTGCAATCATGAATTGCAGGGAATTTATGATTTCTTCCAGCATGGGCAGGAGCTGTTCTGTGATTTCCGCCGCCGGAATGATTCTGTAAATAAAATTGAAATCTTCAAGAATTTCTTGCATGGTCGGAAAAAGCTCTTTTGCCAGTTCTGTGACAGGGATAATTGCCAGCAGACAGATTCCCCAGATGCAGGTATAGCCGAACCAGGAACTCGTGGGCGGACGGAGCTGGTTTTTCTGCATCCGGCTTCCCGGGAAAATCAGCGGCATTGTTGTCACAAGCTGTTTCTGCGTCAACAATGGCAAACAGATTGGCAGACAGCCTTTTTGTGTCCCATAGCCCGGACAGTTTACCGTCAGAGAATACACCCGGAACATCTTGGTAATAAAGTTCTGACGAATGTCCAAAAAATTGATTTTGTGGTTCTGCAAATGAAAACAGCGTCTTGTGAGAATGCCGCTCTGCACAGAAAGCTGTCTTTTGTCGCTTTCCATATAGAAATTGCCATATCGGAATAAATTATGAATCAGAGACAACAGCCAGGTTGACAGAATTACAATGCCTACAGTGACTGCAACAGGCTGGATGCCTGCCAGATGGGATGCAACTTCATTTGAAACAACAGTCAGACGTTCTGACAGCTGAAATTCGTTGATCAGATCCCTTGCAATTCTGCCGCTCTGAAACCAAAACATGGCAAGATATAGTGATCCTGAAAAACTACTGGAAAACACAACTGAAAATAACAGAATCTGCCAGATTTTTACTTTCTGCCGGTAGTTATGCCGTTTGCCATGCCGGATTTTTGGCATTGCATCCTGAAACAGCGTTTCATCCTGATAGTGAATTAATAATTCCAAATCGGTCACTTCCAGTAATCCGGATGCTGTATCTGCATATAAAAAAGATGCCCGGAATGCTTTGAGCCAGAATGGTCTTTCAATTGTCATGGCAGAGAGATTCCGGATCGGCAGAATACGCTTTCTTGTGAAAATAAAGCCGTCCTGTACATAGATCTGATCCTCTGCAACTGTAAATTTGCGGAAAAACCAGATCAGCCAGCCATATCCTAAAATCAGGAACAGGATCAGCAGATCAAACCATACACCATGAAGCCAGTTAAGTGCTATTTCCGGTAGATTCCGGATTTCTTCCAATGCCAGAAAATGCTGGAAATTCCATGCACCTCTCAGCAATGGGAATATCAGCAGCCAGAGCGTTTTGGTGCTGTATTTGAGGATTCTTAGAGGATGTTCACGGTGCATGAAAAATTCCCTTTCTTTCCAGAAATGCAGTCAGTTCCTGGCGGTCATTCTGATGCATGAAAAACAGCATCATGCTGCCGCCGTAAACATACAGGATTATAAAATTCAGACCGAATTTACCATCGAATGGCCCTGTGATCAGTTGGATATACTGTACAGTTTGCAGACGGATGGATTGCTCACGCCGGAGAAAGATGCCTCTGCGGATGGAAATCTGGTTTGCTGTGATCTGATAATATAAATTTTTAAAATACAACGGCAGAAAAATCAGATTAACCAGAATCCCTGTGCTGATGAATAAAATCATGAGAATCAGAAACGGGATTAATTGAAAATGCAGATAGCATAACAGGCTTAGAACGGTCAGAATCGTGCTGAGCAAAAAAATGAGCGTTTGCAATAATTTCATGGCGGATTTGTCGGCGTGATATTCTTTCAATTTGAAATCATCTCTTTTCTGGTCTGTTCCGGCATAAGATATATTAATTATTATAGCATAAACAATCATGCGATTGCAAGCATATTATGCAGAAAGGAAGAATTTATGCTGAATTTTCTGAAAAACCTGAATCAGATGCTGTGGGGGAGCGTCCTGACAGCGCTGTTACTGGGAATGGGTGCATTCTGTTTGTTCTGGGGAAAAGCCGCAAGTCTGCGGAGTTTCGGATTATTAAAATCCGGACATTTCCGGAACATGCATCAGCAATCCGGGAAAAAACTTTCGGCATTTCAATCCTGTATGACTTCCCTGGCGGCGGCAATGGGAACAGGAAATATTGTAGGGGTTGCCACAGCATTGACACTTGGGGGAGCTGGTGCGATTTTCTGGATGTGGGTTGCGGCATTCCTGGGAATGGGTTTGATTTATGCAGAAAATGTTCTGAGCTGTCATTATCGGGATCAGACCTGCACTGGGGCGATTGCTTATCTCCGGTATGGCTTACATAGTCCGGTACTTGCGAATATTTTCGCCGTTTGCTGTGTGGCGGCAAGTTTCGGAATGGGAAATATGACCCAAAGTCATGCAATGGCGGAAAGTTTACAGGAAAGTTTTTCGATTCCTCCGGTTTGTACCGGAATTGTCACAGCAATTTTGCTAAGTATTATTATTTTCGGCGGCACAAGGCGGATCGGAAAAGTGACAAGTATTCTGATTCCTGTTCTTTCCGGGATCTATTTATTCTCTGCAATTGTAATTATTATCAATCATCATGAACATCTTGGAACAGCATTCCGTGCGATTTTTCAGAATGCATTTGGTTTGCAGGCAGTCGGTGGCGGTGTCAGCGGTGCGGCTGTTCGGCAGGCGGTTTCTGTGGGTATCCGGAGAGGTGTATTTTCCAATGAGGCAGGACTCGGCAGCAGTGGTCTGCTCCATGGGGATGCTGACAGTGATCATCCGGAATTTTTGGGCTTGTGTGGCATGCTGGAAGTAATTATTGATACATTTGTGTGCTGTACCGCAACAGCATTGGTCATTCTGTGTACAGATTCTCTTGCAAGCGGCACAAATGGATCAATCCTGGTATTGACAGCATTCCGGGCAGGACTGGGCAATATTGCGGACTGGATTCTGCCGCCGATGATTGCAATGTTTGCATTCTGTACACTGATTGGCTGGTCTTACTGCGGTACAAGCGCATTCCGGACATTGACAGGGAATCAGTTTCTGAAAATCTATCAGGGAATTTTTTGCATTGCCGCAGCGGTCGGTGCAGTCTTGCAATTGGATCTGGTTTGGACACTGGCGGATATTGCCAATGCCTGCATGGCATATTGTAATTTGCCTGCAATTTTATTATTATATGGAAAACATCAGAAAAAATAAAAATGGCTACTAAAATATTAGAAAAGCGACTGTTTTTTTTTATTTTTTATGCAAAATAAACAAATTTTTCTATAAAAAATCTACAATTATTCAATTGCATTTTTGCATATGGTTATGCTATAATGTTTTTATAGTGATTTGTGCTGAATTTTTTTGCAGTGCGATTACTTTAAAAATATATTCATGATAGAAAGGAAGAAAAGAGTATGAAGAAATCATTCTCAAAGCGATTGCTTAGTGGTGTGACATCTGCTTTGCTCGCTGTCTCGTCGGTTTTGCCTTCGTCACTTGGTACTTTTGCTGCTAAAACTGATAGTGGCAAAGAAGCGAATGATGTCACGCTCCTTGTCGGAGAGAAACCCAAAAAGCCTGATGGAAAAACGCCTTATTCGAGCTTTGCCAGTGTGGAAGATGCTATTGCACAGTACAATAAGGATTATGCGCTGGGTATCGCCTCGCAGTTCTGTGTGTTCCTGAAAGGGGATTTCACGCCGACAGGTTCTGACGCTGAAGGTCGTGTTGCAGTTGGCGGAAGTTTTATTAAAGGGGATTCTTATGAAATTGGTAATGGTGACTTTGCTACGGCAACAACTCTGGGATACTTGCTTGACAATTCAGAGTATGCAACAATTATTTGTTCTGGTGCAGCGATAAAAGGATTGACTGGATCTGCTTGGAATCTTTATGCAAATAATTATGATGGAACTGAAAAATTATTTCCCGAAACAACTATCTGGAAAAACACTAACACAGAGTTGGAAATAAAAAAATTCGAAAAAGATGGAATTGATCATTCAATTAAAGAAGACAAAGTATATAGCAGTACGGATCTGAATGTAGTGGATTGGTTTGAGCAGGTAATTGAGCCTCGTAGTGAGACTTTAAGTAAAAAGAAGTCTGATACCACGATAGACATTAAACCAGAATTACCACTAACAGTACCCTATTTTAACCAATGGATTAATGGGGATGAACATTCTGGCGTCTTTAATAGCCCGACTGGTAATTTTGAAACCAAAACATTAGGTGGTGTGACTGATTTCACATACAATGGTTCTCAGAATGTCGGAACAGTTTATTTTAATGTCGATGAAGAGCAGTGGGATGCTATTTGTAAAACGCAAGTATTCCGCTTTCATAAAATTCCAGACGGAGCCTATATTGTTGTAAACGTAGCAGGCACAGAAATTACCATCAATGATGTTGATCAGCATGACTACACTTACGACAGATTTACGTATATTAATGATGTCTCTATTTCACAGGGTATTTACACTGTCTTTGATCCGAAAGGCAATATTGTTCCTGATGAGGAAGTAATTGAAAAGCTGAACGGCGAAGGAATCTATGGTCTTAAGGGACACGTAGGCGAGAAAGAACTGAAAGAAGCAATAGCAACACTGTTAACAGAGAAGTTTGGCGAAGAAGATTATACTATCACGGGTATGTATAACAACTGTAAAGATGTTGACAGATTGCTCTATAATTTCTATGAGGCAGAAAATATCTATTATTCACATGCTTCTCAGGGTACAATCTTAGCTCCCTATGCACATGTGGATTCTACAGGAAAAGATTCTGAAGGAAATGATTTGCCAAATGCTTATGGTGGTTGGGGACATCTTTCCGGTGCGCTGATCGCGAAAAGTGCAAAGGGAAACATGGAATATGGTTATCGTCCCTATGGTGGTCCTGCTAGTGTAATTGATATTTCATCCAATTACTATATTAATCTGAGCAAGGTTGATGACGAAGGTGAACCGTTGGACGGAGCGATCCTTGGTATCTATGAAATTGATGCAGAAGGCAATCCTGTTGGCGAGCCGGTTGCACAGATTGAAAAAACGACAGACGGCAAGGCAGAGCTTGACGTTCCGGCAGGTAAAACATATGCTGTCATGGAAGTAACAGCTCCTGAGGAATATAAAGTAGATAAAAAACAAATCTATTACATTGAAGTAACAGAAACTGAAGTTGACAAAAACGGCATAGATATCGGAACAGGAGATTATGAGTATCCTGCTATAAAAGTTGATACTGTTAATGTACCAAATGCAGACAAAACTGATCTAACTAAATATGTACCTACAACAGATACACAATACACCTACACTTATACCTATACTTTTGATGCTCCAGCAGAAATTTGGCAAATGGCTTGGCAATGCTGGGATACACCTGCTACCTTTGATATGAAATATATGAAGGTTACTAGAGAAGATGGAACAATGTTTGATACAACTACAGCTAGTTTTACAAAAGGTGATGGTTGGCATAAAATAGAGGGTGTTACAGCAGCAGACTATGGTAAGGATGTAGTAGAAATTGAGTTTGTTCTAACAGGAGAAATCAATGGAAAAGTTGAACTTGATGTGCAAGGTGATGGAGCTTGGGAGCACATTAAAGAAAATTACAGCAGAGATGATGGAGTAAAAGAGGCAGTAAAACCTAATTTCTATTATAAAGTAGTTCCTGCGGATACTACTCTTACTTCTGAATATATCGGTAGTACTACTTTTGATGGCAAGGAATATTCAATAGAATTAGAAGCATCTGAGATTAAATTACATGTAAATTGTATCAAGGAAGTCGGATTCAAATCATCTGCAAAATCAGACGCAACTTACGAAGAATTTAAAAATGCTACAGCAATAACATATGAACCGCTGAATGTAAATAAAAACTATATTGATGAGTCTGTAAAGTATGTACTTGGTGATGATGAGTATAGCTTTGAAGTAGAGGAAGCTGAAATAAAAAGTATCAAGAAAAATGATGAACTTCTTGATCCAGCTAGCGAAGAATTTGAACAATTCAAAGCTTATGCAGTAGACGGCGTAGATGATGGCTATATTATTGCTAAGGTAGATGGCAATAACAGACAGGTTCTGGATGCAAAAGTCATTCTGAATGATGAATCTAATGCTTTTAAATTTGTCAACAAAAAGCAGGAAACTGATGTAGTACAGTTCTCTAAAGAAGATGTTAAGGGATTGGCTGTTTCTGGTGCAGAATTACAGCTTACTGGTATATTAGCTGGAACAGATGGAAAAGAAGCCGCTGTTTTCACAGAAGATCAGTTTGGATTTGTAGCAAGAACAGAAACTGATAACAAAGATGATGAAATAACATCAGACGAAGAAGTTAAAGACGAAGCAACTACTAAAGTAAAGGTCGTTGATGGAGGAAAAACTGTTACTTGGACGAGTGATGATAAAATTCTCGAAATTAAAAATCTGAAAGACGGCACTTATACATTGGAAGAAACAAAAGCTCCGGATGGTTATCACGAAGCAGAACCAATTAAATTTGTAATGCAGGGTGGTACATTAGTTTCTATTGATGGTGTTCCGTTAGATGAAGATGCTGATGATGCTGATAAGGTAATTCACATGGTTGATGTACTGCATGGTTCTATTAACATTTCTAAACGTGATGGCAATCTGCAGGGTCTCGTTGGTGCAAAGTTACAGTTAACTGGTGTCACACCAGATGGCAAAGAAAAAATTAAATTTGATAAAGAAACTCTTTCATTTAATATTGCCGAAGGTGAAAAAAATAAGGGCGAATTTATCGATGATAAGGATCCTACAACTTTAATATGGACATCTAGCGGATATTCTGTAACATTATCACACTTGCCAGTAGGTACTTATACACTGAAAGAATTAGAAGTACCGAAAGGATATACAGGAATAGAAAATGACATTATATTTACAGTCTCACAGGGTGCTGATGGTAAAGCCCAGGTTACCTTTGATGATGAAAATATTAAGAGCTTGGATAGCAGCAAAGACTATTATGATAAAGAAAATATACAAAAAAGCTTTTTCAGCGAAAATAGTAGTACGATCTATGTTATTAATACATCTATCGTAAGAATCCAGAAAGTTGAAAGAATAGATGATACAACCACAAAACCATTAGCAGGTGCAAAATTAAAACTGTCAGGTGTTAAACTTGATGAAAATGGAAAAGAAACAGAAACTAAAATCACATTCAGAAAAACACAGTTTCCGGATATAAAAGACATGACAGAAGATGACTTAACAGAAATTATCTGGGAATCTACCGGCAAGGATTATATTAATTTCTTGAATATGCAGGACGGTAGATACACCTTAGAAGAAGTTGAAGCTCCGGATGGTTATCAATTAGCAACTTCAAGAAGATTTACAGTTAAGGGCGGTCTCATAGTAAGAATTGACGGTAACCCTGTAACAAATGTTGGCGAGGTAGATCTGATTACCATGACCGACAGCAAAACTAATATTACTGTTGCAAAACGTGATGAGTCTGGTAAAGGATTAGCAGGTGCAAAACTGAGTCTGTCAGGCGTAAAAGATGATAAGACAATTAATTTAGAGAATGTTAAAATTTCTGTAACTGGACTTAGAACAGAAGATTCTTCAAATGAAAAGATTAAATGGATGTCCTCCGGAAAAGATCAAATCAGATTTGAAGGACTTCCGGATGGTACTTATACCTTGCGTGAGGAAGAAGCACCGGACGGCTATCAGAAAGCGGATGATATTACATTTACAATTGAGAATGGTAAAGTTATTGAATCCAGTTCCCAGCCGAGTCCATTTACATTAATTGACAAAAAAGTAAGTGTTACTGTTTCTAAGAAAGCTGAAAGTGAAACTGGTGATTTCTTGCCAGGTGCAGGACTGAGCCTGACAGGTACAAAGACTGTTGATGGAGAAATTGTAACAATTGATTTAAGCAATGTTACTGTAACTGGAGCTGTTTCTTATGAGGCAGCTGATACAGGAATTACATGGACAACAGGAAAAGAAATCGTTAAATTTACAGGTCTGCCAGATGGTAATTACACACTGAGTGAGGTAAAAGAACCGGATGGTTATGAGAAAGCGGAGTCTATTAATTTCAAAATTAAGGATGGCGAAGTTTCTAACGATGGTGCATTCACATTAGTTGACAAGAAGCAAGTAGTAGAAAGCTCGACAACAGAGGATACAACTGTAACAGAGAACACAACTGTAACAGAGAACACAACTGTAACAGAGAACACAACTGTA